>NZ_JAMPKB010000012.1:0-114667 GCF_039961925.1 Trichocoleus sp. DQ-U1
TTTTCAGGACGTTATCGCAATCGCAGGCAGAGATTTGGTTTGCGCTTAAACCTAATTGCTGGCTTGCTGAACTACGAACTGGCACATGCCTCCTGATTCATGCAGGAGGTCTAGTTCATGCTCCAAATTCTGTTGTGTCTATCCGAACTTTTGGCGCGACGCTGTAGCAATCCTGTTGGGATTGTGAGAGATGTTTTGAAGAGAATACGTCTCACAACGAAGCTCAAAACCTACGAATGACGAAAGGATTAATAAATAAGCCACGAGAATCGTAAAGGCATCATTTTTAGCATTTCTAGCTAGTCGTTGACCGTTACTTCGAGCTAAATTATTGAAAATGTTTAGGAAGCCTGTTTTCTGGAGTGGCTATTGAGAACAGCCACCGTTGCAATCTTGTTGGAGTGATGCTCCAACTCATTCAAGTCTTGAGCCGGTACGAACACAACCTTGACTTCGCTCGCTGCTTGGTGTTGTTGCTTGATTAATACAGTTAGCTCGTCTAGTTTCTTGGCATAGTCAGCATCCAGCTTTTCGTGGATCAGTTCGAGGTTTTGAGCGGCTTGTAACGTGATCTGGTAGTTGTGATTCGCACTTTCCCGATCTTCTTCTGATTGGCGGTTCTGGCTCATCAAGACGACGGGAGCGGTATAAGCAGAGGCAAAGGAGAATACCAGGTTCAACATCATGAAGGGAGACTCATCCCAGTGAGGCAGTCCCGGTATCAGGTTGCAACCTACCCATCCAGCAAGAACGGTTGATTGTCCAATCAGAAACGCCCAAGAACCTACTTTAGTTGCCATTTTGTCTGCCACCTTTTGCCCAAACGTTAAGGGCTTCTTCACAGGTGGTTGAATCTTTGAAAATTGTGGTTGTTTCAGAACGACAGGGGCTTGTTGCGATTCGTTGATACCGGGTTGACTGGATTGAGTGGAGTTCACGCTGTTACCTCTTGCAACTTCAAATTCGTTTAATGCTTTGATGAGTGCGCTTAGGGGTTTTTTGTATTTGTGCTGCACTTGCTATAGTTTCACTGTATGGCGCTTAAAGTATAAGAGCAAATACTCTTTCTTGTTGAATTAATAAATTGAAGTGATTGACTTAGGCTAAGCGTTATGAATTCGACTTTTCCAACCCTGGTTGTTACCCAGAACAGCGTTGGTGCAAATTGCGGGTAATTTCAGTAATGCCAGTTGCTCAATCAATTGAGTTTATCGATTCAACAAAAAAGAGTGTTTGCTTTTATAAATTGTGATTACGTAGGATGAATTTATGCTTCTGCAATAGATTCTTGCCAAACCGGATCGCCAGTCTGGATAGCCAGTCTGGACAAAAGACACAAGAACATTGAGAAAGCCTTTCTGGTTGTCACAAGAGAAAAACATGAAGAATCTTTTCAAAATTGCGCTCGCCCTAGTGATATTTGTGGTGAACCTAGCGATCGCCCAACCCTCTCTGGCAGATCGACCCAAGGTATCCAAAAATCCTGACTATATTCAGGTGACAAAAACGCTAAACGGTTTATCAGCACTCCAGGAAAGCCAGGATGTCCCTCCAGAAGTGCAACAGCGAATTGACGAATTGACCTTGCAAAAAGCCGCAATCGAGTCGGGTGTCACCTGGGGACAATGCAGCAATCAAACTGGGAACACAATCGGCATCTTTGGCCCCGCCTCTGAAGAATCGAAGACTGGCGATAACAGTCTCTACTTCCTAGCAGACGGTGAGACAACGCCTGAAGGCTGGGATTGCCAGGGAGTTTATCTACCGAGTGGCATTAACGTTGCAGGCATTGAGTCAACACCTGCCACTTATACAATTCTGGATGGTACCCGTTTAATCGCCCGCCGAAATCCTGATACCTCTGCGCTTGAGTTTAACGTTCCACCACTCAAGTCTTCCCAGGAGAATAAGCTGGCGGTTCCTAACGTATCGCAGGAATTTATTGAATCTCGCATTCCTAGTACGTTCACAGCCGTAGAAATTGACGATTAATGAGATGCGTACAAGTGGGTTGACGCAATGATTTAACAAATTGGCTTGCAAGCTCATTGAGTCAACTCACCGTACAAAGAAGGGAAAGTTATTGTTACTCACTCATTAGCATTTTGGAATATGGATTCTTTAATTGGGTCAGTAGATTCGCAGATTGTGTTAGTAGTTGCAGCGATCGCCG
Source organism: Trichocoleus sp. DQ-U1 (assembly GCF_039961925.1). Taxonomy (NCBI): domain Bacteria; kingdom Bacillati; phylum Cyanobacteriota; class Cyanophyceae; order Leptolyngbyales; family Trichocoleusaceae; genus Trichocoleus; species Trichocoleus sp. DQ-U1. Next base: position 2,174 of record NZ_JAMPKB010000012.1, read on the forward strand.
TGTCCCTCTTGCTGGTTACGCTGCTGATTAGAATCTTAAAAGCTGGTTTCGGGTTGATTTTGACGATTTTGGTGCTGGTGGTGGGATTGCAGTACGTTTTTGGCATTACCCCCGGACAGTTGTGGGGTGAGATCGGGAATTTGCCCCAAGATGCGATCCAACTGGTGAAAAACCTCGATTGGAATTCTCTGATATCAAGCTTTAATAGCTGAAGGCAGCATTCAATCACTTCTAATTATTCATCTGACAAGAAAGTTTATTTGTTTTTATGAGGCAATCCTCATAAAGTGAAATTAACTTATTCGCCGTAAATCCCCCACGAAGTTGGAAGCGCCACCATACCGCTTGCGGTTGGTGGTGGGTAGTTCACGCATTAAAGGCTCGTGATATTGACGAAGATACCTATGAACCGTCCGATCGCTGGGTAATGCTCTTCAGTTTGGCTGTCTTACTCTTGGGTACAGGTATCATCTACTACGTTTTTACGGCTCCTGTGCAACTGATAGCCGGTGCTATGTTTGAGTAATGTCTTGCCACGGCAATGATTCGCCAAGCGGATAGGAGAGGATGTCCTTTTCGAGTGTCTCTTCAGATTACTAAGCTGTTGTGCATTTAGACTGCGATCAAAGAGCGTCCGGGACGCAGTCCCCTGAGAGCGAGAAAGCGTCGCCAATCGAGTTTATCCGCTCATGCAGCAACCTGATTGTGTACTACGTCAACAGATTAGCAACGTTTGTTCAATGGGATCTTACACGGCTTAACGCGAGTGCCATTTAAGCTAGGGATGATAGTTAGCGATTGCGCTTAACTAAGTATCATTCACCATTGACTAATGACTAATAACTGGCTGCTACTTTTAGTGTGGATAGGAGTTGGGACTGGCTTGCGCTTGCTGAATTTGGCTGGCAAGTCGCCTTGGACGGATGAATTTTCGACGCTGGTTTTCAGCCTGGGCAATAGTTTTCGCGGCGTTCCCCTAGATCGAGCGATCGCACTCGATACTCTTCTGCAACCCCTGCAACCAAACCCAGCAGCAAGAATCAACGATGTCATTCATCACTTAGTCACTGAGAGCAACCATCCCCCGCTCTACTTTGTGCTAACTCACCTGTGGCTGAAACTATTTCCGCTAGATGGGGGATTGGTTTCGCTATGGGGGGCGCGATCGCTTGCTGCCCTTTTCGGTATCGTCTCTATCCCTGCGATGTACGCATTTGGCTGGTTTGCGTTTCGTTCTCGGTTAGTAGGGCACCTGGCGGCGGCGATGATGGCGGTTTCGCCCTACGGCATCTTTCTAGCGCAGGAAGCCCGTCATTACACTTTGGCAATTTTGTGGGCGATCGCTTCCCTTTCCTGTCTGGTGGTTTCCGCACGACACCTGCAACGTCAGGCATCTCTGCCCATTTGGCTGGTACTGCTCTGGGTAGGGATTAATACATTAGGAATTTCCAGTCACTATTTTTTCGTTCTAACTTTGGGTGCCCAAGCGCTGGCGTTGATTGTCCTTCTGTGGCAACAAAGACGGACTCAGAAGAATAATTTTAAATTTCCCACTGTCAAGTCCTCAATCCCATTGCTGGCGGTTGCGGCTGGGACGCTGGCGGGGGGATTAGTGTGGGTGCCAGTATTTTTACAGAATAGTTATGGGGGCAAGCTAACCGAATGGATTCAAGGCGATCGCGTCGGTTTGGCATGGCTTAGCCCAATCTTTCAAGCGATCGCGGCTTGGATTACGATGATCGCCCTACTTCCGGTAGAGTCACCCGATTTAGTCGTGGTGATTCTTTCTGGGGCTGTGATGATTGTTTTCTTTCTTTGGGCGCTACCCATCCTCTATCGAAGCTTGAAATTTCAGCGGCAAGAGGCGGGTTTGACAACCCAACTCTTTGAGGGTTTTATTTGGAGTGCGATCGCGCTATTTTTTGTCTTTACCTACATCCTCGGAATTGATTTAACTCGCGGAGCAAGGTATAACTTCGTCTATTTTCCGGCTGTAATTGTTATCGTAGGAGCCAGTCTTGCCGTCTGCTGGAACGCTGTGAAGGTTGAAGAAACTACTTTAAAAGAGTCAAGTCCAGTCAGCATCGATCCCGGCTCAAAAGCCAAAGATCAAATCAACCCTTTTATTAAAATATCTGGTCAAAAAGCTGTGGCGCTCATTTGGCTTATGGGACTATTGAGCGGGCTAACAGTCGCCTGCAATTTGGGTTATCAGAAATACTATCGCCCCGATCTCTTAGTGCAACCGATTATAGAGTTGCAAGATTCCGCATCTTCATCTGTGCAAGTGCCAATTCTAATTGCCACAACTCACAAAACCCATGTACAAAATGGGGAAATGATGGGAATCGCGTGGGAACTCAAACAGCAAGCGGTACAGCCAAGGGAAATCCAATTTCTCCTAGCGCATCAAGACCAAAATCCTCAAACTTCAACAGCGGCGTTGCAAAAAACTTTGGCGACTTTACCGCGACCTCTAGATGTTTTGCTGGTAAATTTCCACGCACCCATAGAGTTAGATAAATGTGTTACGAATGCCAATTTCCCTTCAGTGGATGGCTACGAAACCAAACTTTATTACTGTCGAGATCGCTAAAGCTTAACTGCTTTTTTTGACGCTTTCTGGAACGCTCAGCGATGACAAACCCGCGATCGCTCTTAAATTTTGAGAGCGAATTAACTCTGTAAAATTTAAACTAGAGCGACCTTCGATTTTACCGACGGCTTCAATTGCGGATAACAATTGCTGGGCAGCTTCAGCTTCCGTGTAGCCCCGCCGAATTGCTACCTTAATTGCCGATTCATCCGCATCCAGTTCAGACTGAGAACTGCGAGTATTTCGCCAAATCTGAGTCGCTGCCAATCCGCTCAATCCGCTAGCCACGACAACACCTACGGCATCTCCTTGGACAAGCTGCACGATTGCTCCAATTGCCCCAGCCGCCACCACACCTTGATAAAGGTCGGGTTTAAACCACTTGATCCCAGTCAGCCAAGCAACTGTGCGTAAAATCAGCAAATCTCGCTGCGGCTGAGACAAGCGACGCCATAAATCAAAATTGATATAAATCGGTCGATCTTGTGCCCAAGGCAGCGGAAATGGGCTATTAATCACCTGCGGTTGCTCCGGTTTGCTAACCACTTTTGTCAGCATTCGACCAGATGCAGGCATGACATCTAATAAGCGGCGAATTTCAGGCTCTGGATTCATCTTGGATGACTTGGGGCAACTATGGTAAAGACGCGATCGCTCCCCTCTACTCACTGAAAACTATTCTAAGGAATGTGGATGAAATAACTGGTAAAAGTAGGGATATGCCCCTACCCAGGTAGTTGAAATAAATCCACAATCCTCAGTTTTAGGGGGAGGGAGACGGAACGGCTGAAGCCGTAGGCTTGGGTTTAGGAGCTTGCTGAGTGGGCGGAGTGGTAGTTCTAGGCGTCGCCTTGGGTGTTGTTGTCGCTCTGGGTGTCGCCGGAGGTTTTGTGGCGGGGGCTTGCAGCCGAGTTGCGGGTGAGGGCGCTAGGGCTGGGCTAACAGGTGTTGACGTTGGTTCGGGTGAAATCGTTGTAGCCGGTAAGGGCGTTATCGCTGGGTTAACGGGTGTTGACGTTGGTACAGGGGAAACTGTCGTACCGGGAGCAGGAGACACCGTTGGGCTAGCAGCAGGAGCGGTGATGGAAGCAGGAGCGCCTTGTACACCCAAAATGCTGGGATCTCCGGTGTCAAATATGCCAGCTAGACAGGCAATCATCATTGTCGCCAGCGTGCCAGCAAATAGTGCTTTCCAACCGAGTTCGGAGATATCTTTGCGGCGCGAGGGAATTAGGGCAATGGTGCCACCGACAAAAATTCCCACCGAAGCCAGATGGGCAAATCCGGAGAGGGCATAACTGACGATTAACACCGTGCGATCGCTTACAGTTCCGGCTTGAGCGGCTTCTGCTAACGCTTGATAGGGAGGAATTGCGGTTTCGAGGAGTCGTCGCCCAATAATCACAGACGCCGTCCAAGATTCGCTAAAAGGGACGCCGGTTAAGATTGTTAGGGGATAAAACAAGACTCCTTGAATATTTGCCAAAGTGACAACTTTGAATAAGTCACCCACTGCTCCGGGTAAACCGCCCAACCAACCAAAAAATTGATTCACTAAAGAAACTAGACCCAAGATTAAGATCAGCACAGCAGCGATCGCGACTGCCATCTTCACCCCATCTAAAGAGCCGACAATCGCCGCATCTAAGGGGCTAACTCGCTCGATGGGTTCTCCAGCTACGGTTTCCTGTTTGTACGTCCCTTCCTTCTCGACTTCCTCAAACTCATTTTGCTCAAATTCCTTGGCTGTTTTCTCGCTAGGAATGCCGCCCAGCGTCAGAGGAGTTCCTGTTTCTGGCACTAAAATTTTTGAGATCACAAAACAGGCGGGGATAGCCATAATCGACGCCGATACTAAGTGTCCCAGAATGTTCGGAAAGACAGGTCTGAGGAAACTGACGTAAATAGCTAGGGTTGAGGAGGCAGCCGTACCAAAACAACACGCTAGAATCGCGCACAGTTCCGAACGGGTCATTTTTGGCAGATAAGGCTTAACGACAATCGCCGCCTCGATGCCCACAAAAATATTCGCGGCACCGCTGAGCGCTTCCGCCCCACTTAGGCGCATCGTCCAATAAAATAATTTGGCAAATAGCTCGGTGATGACTTGAATGACGCCGATGTTGTAGAGGAGCGCCATTAGTCCGGAGAAAAAGATTACTGTTGGTAAGGCGCGAAAAGCAAAAATATAGCCAAGATTGATTGGTGGATCTTGACCGGGGATGGGGACAATATTTCTTCCAAAGACAAACCGCGCCCCAGTGTCAGCAGCGACAAACACCGCGTCTAGTAAGGTCGTAAACCGCTCCAGTGCGATTCGCGTGGGGGGAAACTTGAACACCAAAAAAGCCAAGACTAATTGCAACCCGATGCCCCAGATAATGACGCGCCAAGGGATGATTCGCTTGTGTTCGGAAAAGAGCCATGCGATCGCGCATAAACCAAAAAGGCCGAAAAAGGAGATAAGGTTGAGATAAAAAGGATGAGACATGGGCTGAATCCTTATTTCTTGAGAGAGTGCTTCCCAGTTTGCCGTCCCCTGCAAATGAGCGCGTTTTTCGGCTTTATCCCCGCCTGGAGAAGGATGACACGGGACACCCAAGACAATACCTGAAAATGAGGCGCTTCAGTACTACTACAGCTTTAAAATAAGCACAGAAGCCTGTATCTTATTCAAACTTAAGAATTCCTAAACACAAGGAAACAACTTAGCTAGAGCAGTCCCAGCTTGAAGAATGCTGCTCTTGGGCAGTTAACTACCCGCAAATTCAATACATGGAAGCTTTTGACTCAGTTCCTCCCAAATGGATCGAATCTGCTACTCACGCCCGCGAGTTTTGCTGTCCTAACTGTCGGGCTTCCTCCAGGGAAGCTCAACAGGTTTGGCTCAATCGGCGCTCGCCCGTAATGACAGAAGATTATCGCCGAAAATGGCAGGAGTTTTATCAGTGCCAGTGCGGTAGTGTCTGGTGGGCATGGAGTAACGATCGCCCTCCCTCTGATTTATTAAAGCGCGAGCCTCCAACGATTGACGAGTGATGCTTTATAGAAGTAAAGCGCGACTCCCTACGGGATAGCTACTCTACCCTTCGGGAACCCCTTCGAGGAACGAGAACGCTACGCGAACGTTTCACGCATTTCCTCTGGTTGAGCGTCTTAGCGAAGCGAAGCCGTTAGGCTGATCGCACGATTGTGTCAGCCGTAGACAAAAGAGCGATTGCGCTACCGCGCAGCCTTCGGCTCGCATATCGGAAACTTAGAAATTACGTCTTTTACAAGGCGTTCACAACAACTGCCATGAATCTATCAATGTTTGCAAAAATCCTGCCTGCTGCTGTGTTAACGATTGTCTTTGCCTCTTTGAGCGGCAATAGCTTAGCCCAAAACGCCTCATTTCAAGTAGTAAGTGCTAGAGATGGAGATGATGTAACGGTAAGCCAAGGCAGCAAACAGTTCAGAATTCGGCTAGCTTGTATTGATGCGCCTGAAAGAGAGCAGAAACCGTGGGGCGATCGATCGGCTAATCGCCTCAAGCAGCTTCTAGTCCCTGGTCAGAGCGTGCGGCTAAGGGTGGTGAATACAGACAAGTCGGGGCGAACTGTGGCGGAAGTTTACCGAAGCAATCAGTCGGTAAACCTTCAAATGGTGAAAGAAGGTCAAGCCGTTGTCTACCCGCAACATTTAAACAATTGCCCTGCTACCAAAAACCAATATCTGCAAGCACAGGCAGCAGCTAAAAAGCAACGTCTGGGTTTTTGGAATCAAGCTCAACCGATGATGCCGTGGGATTTCCGCCGCACTCAGGGCAGTCGGAGTTAGTAGAGCGGTAAGGAAGAGAACGAATATACTTTGAGTCTTCGCAAAAAGCGCTGGGTAAGCAAAGGCGATCGCATTCTCTGTTTGTCAGTGCGTTAGCGAAGTGAAGCCGTTAGGCTTATCGCTCCCCACCTCCGTCAAGCAAGCTTTAAGATGAAGAAGTATTAACAACGCGAATATCGCTTCATGGACTGGAAAGAAATATCCGGTAATTGGGTGTTAATTCCCCAACATCCTGTAGGAATTGTGCATTTTCTTGGGGGCGCATTTGTGGCGGCTGCACCCCACGTCACTTATCGCTGGTTATTAGAACAACTAGGGAATCAAGGGTATGCGGTGATTGCGACGCCGTTTGTGAATACGCTGGATCATAGCGCGATCGCAGGCAACGTTCTCCTGAGCTTCGATAGCGCCATCGAACAATTACGGGCAAAAGCGTTATTGCGGCGGCGATATCTCCCTGTGTACGGACTTGGACACAGCATGGGTTGCAAACTGCATTTACTCATTGGTAGTCTTTTTTCAGTGGAACGTGCGGGTAATATCCTGATTTCCTTTAATAACTACACCGCCAGCGAAGCCATCCCATTTGTGCAGCAGTTTAATTTCAGCCCAGCTTTTAATGTCGAGTTTACACCTTCGCCGGTAGAAACTAACAAGTTGATCGCTGATAAATACAGTATTCCGCGAAATTTACTGATTAAATTTTCTAACGATACGCTTGACCAATCAACTGGCTTAACTGAGGTTTTGCAAAAGCGATTTTCGGGGATGGTAGCAATGCAAATGTTACCAGGAAGTCATATTACACCGCTTGGTCAAGATGTCAATTGGCAAGCGGGAAAGGACTTCACACCGTTTGATGCTGTTGGTCAATGGGTGAAGCAAGAAATTTTATACAAAGAGCTGAATTTGTTGAAAAGAGAAATTCTCCGCTGGTTACAGCCTTTCTCTCCTAGTTAACAATTACTTGAATATTTAGTAGCAGCAATGGTGTAACTGCTGCGTGTAGGCTGAACAAGGCAAGAAAGAAAGCTCGTGTTATAGCAGTCCTAAAGGATTCCTAAAGGCAAGATCCCCGGCTTCGAGAGAGAATTAGGGTATCTGACATTGCTGGCATCTCATCACTCAAATAGGATTGCTATTAGCAAAGCACAATAATAGATTGTGCTTTTCTTTCTTGAGCATCAACTAGCTGCGAAAGTCCTACTAATTTTATTGTTTACTTCAGCAACGCGGCGGCCCATCATCGTAGGAAATTAAATTATCTCCTGACTCAAGAATAAACTTAACTTGGTGGTCTATAGCAACATGAAACCACCAACTGTGTTTAAGTTCCCCTCTTTTATACGGGCTGTCCCACTTACAAACAAATATTATGTTTTCCCCTCCCACAGGTAAGTGAACGGAGGAATTGCTTTTTTGGGAAAAGATTCTATTCTTTAATTTTTGAACTAGAGTGACCGAATCGTTTTGTTGTTTAGCAGCTTCGCCTTCAAAGGTAATAGTGAGCAGCGTTATCTTAGGGTAGCACTCAGTTGGAATGCAAACACCGCCTACATACTGTAAAGTTAAAATATTTTCCGAACCAGGGTAATCAGGCCATTCTTGAACACACCCATTCTGATTCTGATAAATTCGTGGTGGTGATGGTAGCAAATTAGCTACTTGTTTAGCTAATTTAATTGCTTCAGTAGGACTCAGTTCTGGCTGCATAAAAAAACTTGAGGAGGTAGAACTTAATCTACCTCCTCAGTGTCTACTTTTCCGAATGAATTACTTCATGTTGACAGGAACTTTCAAACCTTCTGCTGAGAGTCTGCCGTCTGGCTGAATGGATTCACCTTCGATGAAGGAACGCAACATCCAAGCCATTTGCTCATGTTGTTCCATCAAGCCGGTGAGGAAATCAGCGGTACCTTGATCGTGGAAGTTATCACCGCACTGATCGATGTGTTCGCGCAGGTTGCGGATAACCAGTTCGTGATCTGACACGAGGTTTTCTACCATGTGAAATGCGTTGGGAAGAGTACCCGGATCTTCTTTAATAGAAGCGTACTTCAGGAAGCCTTCCGCAGTTCCTACGGGATAACCACCCAAGGCGCGAACTCGCTCAGCGATCGCATCAATGCTTTCCGTCAACGCGGTGTAGTGTTCTTCCCATAGCTGGTGCAGGGAGCGGAACTGAGGGCCAACCACATCCCAGTGGTACTTTTTGGTTTTGATCAATAGCAGGTAGGCATCCGACAGATCTTTATTTAATAAATCCGTCACGCCTTGACGCTGCTCTTCTGTTAAACCTATGTTTAAAGGACGCATAATTGTTGTGTTCTCCAGCGATAATCACTCTTACTAGTGCAACAAATCTATACAGGGGATTCATCAGCCAAAGGGGAGATTAGTTGAGCGCTTGATATTGCGTGGGTTTGAACGTAGTCAGATGGGTAGGCTCAAGCTTTGGATATAGCACTGACTTTGACGCGGTGCAGCAGTTTCTCTCCTTGGCGGTAGCCGAGATTACTGACTTTCACAATTTCTCCAGGTTGAGCAGTTCCTTTAATGAGTTGATGGAACTGCGGATCGTAAGGGAGTTCTGCACCGACAGATGCGATCGCTTCCACTCCCCATTGAGAAAGCATCTGTTGCACAGGTCGGACTAATGGCAGCAATTTCACCGCTTCCATCTGGGGATTCTCTAAAGCTCTGGCGGCTGCGGTAGGCCAATACAACAAAAAAGATTCTAAAACTTGCAGACTCGACATCTGGAATTCCTGCATTAAAGTTTCTCGCTGCTGTTCTAAGAGCGATCGCAGCCGGTGATACTCTTGCTGTAAAGACGCCAACTCAGGCTCCCGATTTATCTGCTCTCCCAGCGCTGGCGGTTTCCTATCCCCAAAGGCGGTCAGTAACTCATTCACTGGCACTTTCAAAGCTTGGGAGAGCTTGATCAGAGTTTCTACTCGCATCTGCGAAACTTGTCCCAGTCGCAGTCGCTTGACTTGTCGTTCCGAAACTCCAGCTTGCCGACTCAAAGCTTTATAACTAGAAATCCCCAGCAGTTGCATCCGTTGCTGCAACTGGCGGGCAAATTGCTGTACAGAATCTGGTTCGTTTACCACGTTTGCTTTTTCAGTTCGCCCCGCAGGTGCGTTTTAATTATTGAAAGCTCCTAGGGGCACACAACTCGCTGTGCGCCCCTACTGTCAGTAATTAATGTTTACTGGCAACTGCTTGTCTTGTGCCAACAGAGGTTAGGGTTCCAGTTTGCAGATGCGCTTCTAAGAACCACAACCGCTTATCGATCGCGCGAGACACTTCTGTGTAAAGGTCTGCGGTATCAGCATCGCCTAAATCGGCTGAAGCATCAATATTTTGGCGCAGCGACTTGGCATAAGGTGCAAAGCGTTCCGCCAAAGCGATAATGTGGTCTTTGCCGTCGATGATATCGATCGGATACTCTGGCAAAATAGAGGCAGCTACCGCCATCCGAGCCGTTCCCATTGCCATCCCTCCTAGAGCGGTGACTCTTTCGGCAAACAGATCGGTGAATTCTTCCAACTCAGTAGCAACCTCATCAAAAAGTTGGTGTAACTGGTAGAAGTCCATCCCTTTAACATTCCAGTGCGCTTGCTTTACCTGAGTTTTTAGGTCAAGGGTGGTTGCTACGGTTTGGTTCAGAAGCTCGATTACCTTAGAGCGAGTTTCTGCGGCGATGTCAATGCTAGTTGGGTAGAGACGTTGATGATGATTGATACTACTCATATGCCTTGATCCTTTTAGATGGAAGTGTATAGAAAAGCACAGACTTTTGTAGATTATCTTTGCACGCTTAGGACAAGATAAACTGCGATCGAGGATACTAATTCGCAGTACAGGCTGAATTTTGAGCTGGAAAGCTTGTTTTTGAATACTCAAGCTAAATGCATTCTCAGAACAGAGCGCGGTGCGCGGCGAATCCGGCAAGAAATTGTTTCTTGACCTAGGCGCTGACAAGCTTCAAATCGATGACAGCCGGAAAAACCATAGTATTCTCCATCTACTTCCAGCACGTCGATGGGTTCTTGCTGACCGATTTCTTGAATGGATTCCATCAAAGCCGCTACTTTGGCTTGGTCAGTTTGTCGCGGCAGAGGACGATGAATCTTTTGCAGGGGTATTTCTTGCACCCTTACCATAGGACGAGTAGCTGTCTCCATCTGTTGTTCCTTCCTAAATCATACTCGGAATGACTTCGACTTGACAACTGGATACTTTAAATTAAGCTGAAGATTGTCGTTCATCCCCGATCTATTCGTCCTGGCGTCTATCACAATAGATGGAACAACTAGCTGCGTAGGTTGAGACAAAATATAGAGTCAGCTTTGAAGAAAAATCTTCTATCCTCAGATAGTCCATGCAAAAAAAGGGATGTACCTTGAGGCAGAATTTGGTAAAAACCAAATCGCAAAGTCGGAAATTCACTCGTCCGGCTGGGATGGGAAAACGTTTAGGTCACTGGTCCCGCACCATTTTGACGGTGTTTGGGCTGATAGGACTCACAGCGGCGTCTGGACCGGCACCCAGTAGCAATGATGTGGAACTGAAAGTGGGGGTTGTGCAGCGATTTGGTGAGGAACCCGACCAAATGACGTTGCAGGCAACATCGGGCGATCGCTTGATGTTGCGCTTTAATACAGGCGATCGCCAACAAACCCTGCAAACCACCAGTGCCAAGCTAGAAGTGACCATGCAACCTCTACCAGCACCTGCTTTAGAGGAACGGCTTGTCCTGGGCATTTATCGGAGTTTTGAGATGGCGGAAGACAGTGCCAAAGCGTGGCAAGCCAAGGGAATTGAGGTTGAGGTAGCGCAGCCGGAACGCTGGCAGGTGTGGGCAAAACGCGATGTTTATAAAACGCCTTTAGTGCGCCGCTGGCTGTTGCAGAACCTTCAAGCTCAAGGCGATCGCGCTGCGTATTTGGAGACGGAAGTGGTGCAGAAAGTGCCCAAAGCGTCTCTCGTTGTGAATGGTTTTCGGTACGATCGCGACCAGATAGAGATTATCCCTGGCAAAAACCCGATCCAGGTGACAAAAGGCAAAAACTCGAAAAATAGCGTTCTCTACGCTGGCTCGTTGCGGCTGCAACCCAACGCTTACGGCACTTACACCCTGGTCAATCAAGTACCCTTAGAAATTTATCTGCGGGGCGTCGTACCGCACGAACTGGATGGCGGTGCCCCCTATGCGGCGGCGGAAGCGCAGGCAATCATTGCTCGGACTTATGCACTGCGGAACTTACGGCGGTTTACAGTGGATGGGTACGAACTGTGTGCAGACACCCACTGCCAAGTTTACAAGGGTCTCACCGGCACTGTACCGACGACAGACAAAGCGATCGCGGCGACGAAAGGTCAAGTGCTAACTTACCAGAATGAACTGGTGGATGCCCTTTATTCCAGTACCAGCGGTGGCATCAGTGCGCCCTTTAATGATGTCTGGAATGGCCCAGATCGCCCGTATCTCCAAGCCGTGGTAGATTCATCTGGGACAATTTGGAACCCGCAGTTGTCTTTGGCTCAAGAACAAAATTTCCAGCGGTTTATCAGCCTGAAACAAGGATTTCACGAAACTGGCGGCAATTGGTTTCGCTGGAGTAAAGCCAGCAGTATCGCTCAGATTACCCAAGATTTGCAGCTTTATCTCAAGCGGACAAAGACTCCCCATACTCCCTTTAAAGCAATTAAGCAATTGCGGGTAGCAGAGCGATCGCCCTCCGGACGGATTATCCGACTGGCAGTGCAAACCGACACTGGCGTGGTTGAAATTCTCAAAGATGATATCCGCAGTGCCTTTCGACCACCCCGCAGCACCCTTTTCTACCTACAACCTATCTATGGCGCAGACAAAACCGTAAAAGGTTATGCCTTTACTGGGGGCGGATTGGGGCATGGCGTCGGCATGAGCCAAACCGGCGCATTCAATTTAGCGAAAGCGGGTTGGTCAAGTCAGCAGATTCTCAACTTCTACTATCCTGGTGCCCAAATTCAGCCTCTTAATCAGTCCATTACCTTCGGCCCGGATCAAAATACAAAAGCGTTGCCCAACTCCTGAAAACAATCAAGCAGGGACACTGGAAGAGTGTCCCTGCTAAAAAGCTTAGAAGTTGTCAGTTATTTGGCGGCGGGTTTAATCCAGATATCTGTAAATAGTCCATCCTATCGATCAACCCGCCCATACAAGTCAGTTGCTGGTTTGAAAAGACGCCAATAATAGCGCGTCTTTTACTGATATCCGTTGTACGTTGTTTTTTCTTGTCTGCGATCGCTGACAACCAACCACTGACTGGTTTTCTTAATAGAGTTCTTCTTCTTGGTGGGTCATGATGGTGCAATCCGACTTGGGATAAGCCACGCAAGTCAGGACATAGCCAGCTTCAATCTGATCGTCATCCAGGAAAGACTGGTCAGATTGATCGATATCACCCTCAGTCACTTTGCCAGCGCAGGTTGAACAAGCACCAGCGCGACAGGAGTAGGGCAGATCGAGACCTTGATCTTCTGCGGCGTCAAGAATATAGACGTCGCCTTCAACTTCAATCGTGGTGTCCAGCCCTTCGGCTTCGTTAATTAACCTTACTTTATAAGCCATGTAGCGTTCCTCTCAAGTAGTCGAAATGGCAGTAGTAATTCAGAGTAGAGCGACCTTCCTCGCTAGACTAAGCTCAGGTAAAGGTTTGCTTACTAGGTTCACTTCCTCTTTAGATACTACGGGAAAAACCAGAGCCTTCAACACGAGATCAATAGATGGTGTGAATGGTATTCGTAATAAACTTTTAAGATTCAATCCTAATTACTTATACTTATCAATGGAATGGTAGACCAGTGATACGATGTTCAGCTGACAATTCCTCAGGAACATCGAGATACCTTCTTCGGGGTAAATATATTAGCTGTAATTATAGAAAGAATTAATAACAACAATTAATCTTTAAATTCAGACAGATGAACTGAAAAATTTAGAGATTAATCACCGGATGATTTTTTACTGTTAGCAACAACACATTTTTAAAATGCCAACATCAGTGTCTCATCCTGCGTGGTCTGGCAAGCTCCCAATCGGTGTCGGGCTGGTGGGAACTGGATATGCAGCTAAACTCCGGGCGCAAACATTTCAATCCCAAGATAGAACCCAGCTAGTAGCCGTTGCCGGACATACCCCAGACAGCATAAAGGAATTTAGTCAAACCTACTCTTGCCAAGCCGTTTCATCTTGGGAAGATTTAGTGGGGCGCGAGGATATCGATTTGATCGTCATCTGCACGGTGAACCAGCAGCATGGATCGATCGCGCGTGCCGCACTTGAAGCTGGCAAACACGTTATTGTCGAATATCCGCTGTGCTTGGACGTTGCCGAAGCAGAAGCACTCATTGCCTTAGCACGCGATCGCAACCAACTCCTGCACGTCGAGCATATCGAAATTTTGGGCGGCTTGCATCAAGCACTGCGGCAATCTTTACCCGCAATTGGAGAAGTTTTTTACGCCCGCTACAGCACCATCAATCCTCAGCACCCCGCCCCCCAACGCTGGACTTATCACCCCGAATTGTTTGGCTTTCCCCTATGCGGTGCCCTCTCTCGCATCCACCGACTGACAGATTTGTTTGGTACCGTCGCTACCGTCAGCTGTCAAGCGCGGTTTTGGGGCGAGGGGGCGTTCTACCAATCCTGTTTTTGCACAGCCCAGCTAAAGTTTACTAGCGGCGTGGTGGCAGAGGTGATTTATGGAAAAGGGGAAAATCTCTGGCAACCATCCCGGAGTTTTGAGGTTCACGGAGAACAGGGGGGATTAATTTTCGATGGAGATGAAGGCAAGCTAGTCAAAGAGAATCAGACAACACCGATTGAAGTGGCAGGGCGTCGGGGTTTATTTGCCAAAGACACCAGCATGGTTTTAGGCCACTTGATTGAAGGCACACCGCTGTATGTCACCCCAGACGCTAGCTTGTACGCCCTCAAAGTTGCCGATGCCGCCCGTCGTTCAGCAGAAACTGGGCAGACAGTTGTAGTTTAAGCGCTTTTAGGGCAGTCATAAATATGTAAAGATGCGATGCGATCGCGTTTTTCACTCTCATCTCTTGTTATCTAGTGAAAAGATGAATAGGTGAAAAGATGCGATCGCGTTTTTCACTCTCATCTCCTGTTCTCTGGTGAAAAGATGAATAAGTGAAAAGGTGCGATCGCCTCAGAAATAAGCTATAGATTGACCACCTTACTACTAAAGATTGGGACTTCGTTCCAGTGCAGTGGGTTTGTTAGACTGTCCTTGGATAACAATTCAGTTACCGAAGCACACTTGGAGAGAACCTCCATTATCACCAAGTGCATTGTCAGCATCATTAATTCTCATATCAACAGCGCCAAAGGAACCGTTAAAAGATAGAGGATTTTGAATCCACAATGTCCCTTGCCCACTTCCCATTAACAAAGCACCGAAAGGAAATCTCTGATCAAATTTGTACTGGTTATAAGGCGCGAGAGCCTCAGCATCACGCCCACTATGCCCAGAAGAACCAACTGAAGCGTAATTTTGAGTATCAACGCTCCAACCTCCACTGATACTCGCGACTCTAGTAAAACTACCCGGTAGATTAAAATGTTGCCATCCACTTCTTGAATCAACAGAGACACAGGCAGAACTACTAGGGTTGCTTCCTGTAGATGAAGGAGGTTGGAATGCAGCTACTGTCTGCTTAATTCGCTCGCCAAGAATACGCTGAATGTAAGGATCTTTTGGCAGGTCTTGATGACCTACTCGTACCTGCTTCCTGCCTTTTTTCCCCTTGCGACCTATGAGCGGGTTCGGAGCAACAAAACCAGGACAAGTCACCTCGTCCCAACGACATTCTATTGTTTTTGTCGCACCATCTGCATTTCTAGCAAGATTTTGAGCTTCTTGATCGCACGTTGATGCCCTACATGGAATTGTTCCGTTAGTTTTGAAGTCATTTGGGAACATTACATTCTCCTGCCACCTGTTGAAGAAGTAACCCACATTGCTTCCAACAGCTAAACTTCTCGTGAGAGGGCTGCGAAATCCTCCAGTTGAGACTGGATCAATCACTGCAACAAAATCGATACGACGATTAATACGAGGTAGAAGCTTCAGAACTGAATCACCACCAAAGCTGTGTCCAATCAACATCAAGGGACGATTTCTATCAGATTTATTGATAAAATTAGCTCCATCCCTCAAAAATTGCTCGTCAGTACTTGTATCGCTGCTTCTTCCACCATGAGCAAAGTTACTGTAGGGAACCTGCCTTATCTCGGCGTCTATTGGTAATCTATCTGCAATACCCCATGCACAACAGTTTCCCCAACCATTGACTAACACAATTAATGGACGTGGTGATTGTGCTGTTGCTGGACTAATTGATAACTCTGCTCCAATCAATGAGGTAAAAGCTACTGCACTGATTCCGGTCAATATTTTATTCAATTTCATGTGTCATCTGCTACTTATACTTAAATTCTGAACAGGCATTAGCAACTTTTGCTCCGCCTTAAATCAACAAATAACTCACCCCCGATCGCACTGTCGGTGAGGAAAAGTGAGTTCTTTCCACAGAGGGATGTAAATTTGCTGTAACGTTGCTCTAAAGCCGCCTGAAAAACTCAGTAAATTTAAGCTTTAGGTCAAAAGCACTAGCGATCACACAAGCGGAACTAATCAGGATTTTTACGCTATGCTCAAGGTGATGCGATTAGCAACATCACTTTAAGCATCAAAACAGCTATGAATAATCAGACTGTCCGCACGACAATCACTCTACCTGCGGAACTTTTAGCAGCGACTGACAAAGCAGTGAGCCAAGGAAAAGCCAAGAGTCGCAATGAGTTTGTAGCGCAGGCACTTCTACATGAGCTTGAAGCACTCAAACGGGCAGAAATTGATGCAGCACTTGCTGAAATGGCACAAGACCCAGAATATCAAGCTCAAGTGCTACAGATGGAGGCTGAGTTTGCCGTAGCGAGTTGGGAAGCTTTGCAATTGGGAGAATCCCCAGAATGAAGCGGGGAGAAGTTTACGATGCTCGACTTGAAGAGAGTTGAGGGTTCTGAACAAGGGGGAACTCGTCCGGTCATCATTGTTAGTCGAGATGCAATCAATGCCTATGTCGAGATGCAATCAATGCCTATAGTCCTGTAGTTTTGGCTATTCCTTGCACGACTTATCAAACTGGTAAACGAATTTATCCCACTCAGGTATTAATTCAAGCCCTAGATGGTGGATTAATCAACGACTCTATCGCTATGGCAGATCAGGTGCGGGTATTATCCAAAACTCGCTTATTGCGTTTGCGAGGAATGCTGAGTGATGAAGCAATGATTCTATTGAATCAAGCTTTGCTAATTGCTTTGGATTTACCAGGTTAAGCTTGAACAACCCAAAGGCGTTGGCGTAGCCTGCCGTAAGCATTCCCACTGTCAGTGAGAAAACTGAGTTCGTTGTGTAAAGGTTTGGTGAATATTGCTTAAACATTGCGGGTATGTGGAGAAAAGTTTGTAACATTGACACAACAAATGACAATAGCTGGCTGAGATGACCGGAAAAGAAGCGATCGCTTTAGTTGATACCGTTTTACGCTCTGCCAACTCAGGTCAAGGACTCAACGACATTCAATCTGTAGTTTTTCTGGAAACTTGGGCGGGACGATCATACACAGAGATTGCCAAGCAGTTAGGTTATCAACACGACTACGTTAAACAAGTGGGTTCGCAGTTGTGGCGAAGTCTCTCTCAACTCTTTGGCGAACCAGTCTCGAAGCGGAATATTCAAGCAGTTTTGCGTCGCTACCAACAATCGCAACAAAGTCAGCAAGATTGGGGAGAAGCGATCGATGTTTCCCGATTTTACGATCGCAAAGAGGAACGGCGATCGCTAGAAAGTTGGATTCTTGAAGATCGCTGCCGCTGGATCGGGATTTTTGGACTTGGCGGGATTGGTAAAACTGCCCTTTCGGTGAAAATTGCTCAAGAAGTGCATTCGCAATTTGAATTCGTGATTTGGCGGAGTTTGCAGCAAGCACCGCCCCTCAACGTTTTAATCCGCGAGATTTTGCCTATTTTAACGGAAGAAACCGAAACCAGAGATTCTTCAATTAATAGCTTCATGACACAGTTGCGCGTCAAACGCTGTTTATTAGTCCTTGATAACGTAGAGTCGATTTTGCAAGGCGGAAATCGCAGTGGACAGTATCAATGCGGTTATGAAGATTATTGCTGCTTATTCGAGCGAATTGCCGACGAACCCCACCAAAGTTGTCTTGTTATCACTGGACGAGAAAAACCCGGCGGTTTTACTGTGCGGGAGGGCAAAAATTCAAGAGTGCGATCGCTTACACTTAAAGGACTCTCAGGGGCAGATGGCGAACAAATCCTCATCGACAAAGGTGTAGACGCAGCTAGCTCGCAACTACGAAAAATTGTCAATTACTTCGGAGGCAACCCGCTTGCCCTTAAGATTGCTGCAACTACGATTCAAACCCTATTTGGCGGTAATATTCAAGCATTTTTAGCACAAGGCACTACGGTTTTTAGCGATTTGTGGGACTTACTTGAACAACAGTTCGAGCGTTTATCCCCTCTGCAACAACAGATAATGTACTGGTTAGCAATTAATCGCGAAGGAGTAACGCCAGCAAAATTACAGGAAGTAATTTTGCCCAAAGTGTCTGGGCGAGAGTTATTCGAGGCGTTGGAGTCACTTCATACGCGATCGCTAGTTGAAACTGGAAACGGGAACTTAACACTACAACCCGTAATTATGGAGTATGTCACGCAACGCTTCATTAAACTCATTGAGCAAGAGATTACTTGTGAGATGGCAGCGGTTCAACTCCCCGACTTCTTTCAGAAGTCGGGGAGCTTTTTTGCGTTAAAAAACCTTTCATTTTCTACTTGCGACTCGCTACATTTTTAAAACCGGCGACTTCCGCTAAAGTGTACAGAGGTCTGCCTTTAACTTCTTCATAAATGCGCCCGATATATTCTCCCAGGATGCCGATACTTACCAGTTGCACGGCACCGAGAAAGAAAATTGCTACCAGAATCAGGGTAAACCCGGTTAAAGGAGAATTGGGGACAAAAATGCGCCAATACAGAACTAATATTGCCATCGCTACCGCGATCGCTGCCGCGAATAAGCCGACATAAGTAGATAGCCGCAGCGGTACTTTTGAGAAGGACACTAATCCATTCACTGCCAAGGACACAGATTTTCTGAAAGTGTACTGCACCTCACCCGCAAAGCGGGGGGGACGCTCGAAGTAGACGGCGGTTTGGGGAAAGCCGACCCAGGAACGCAGCCCCCGAATATAACGATTGCGCTCAGGCATAGAATTAAGGATATCTACGACTTGCCGATCCATCAGACAGAAATCGCCAGTATCGGTAGGAATCTCTACATTTGCCAGACGCTTGAGAAGACGATAAAACACGTAGGCGGTGAAGCGCTTGAACCAGCGTTCTTTGTGGCGTTTGATGCGCTGAGCATAGACGACTTGATAGCCTTGTTGCCATTTGTCCACCATGTCGGGAATTAATTCTGGCGGATCTTGTAAGTCGGCATCAAGGATAACAATTGCTTCACCCCGAACAAAATTAAGACCAGCGGTGACAGCAATTTGATGACCGAAATTACGGGCAAGGCTCAGATAGCAAACTCGTGGGTCTTTTTCATGCAATTCGCGCAGCATTTGTAAAGAGCGATCGCGACTGCCGTCGTTGACTAAAATTAGTTCTGTTGGGGCATTTAGCTGCTCCATCACCGCACTCATCCGCCGATAAAGTTCGGGGATGCTTTTCTCTTCGTTGTAGATGGGAATGATGAAGGAATATTTGGGGTTCATAATTAGCTGTTAGCGATTCGCTAATAACTTTTAGCAAATTGCCATCATTGGTCAGGTGTCATTACTTATCTACCCTTAGTCAAGAGCAAACTACTGATAACTAAGAGCAGATAGCTGAATTAAACCTTGTCATTTTGTCGTTTGGGTTGAGATACAAAACCTTACATTGATAAGGTTTTGATGGGTAATGCTTAGTCGCTCTACCCATCTTACAAATAAGTCTCTCTATTTAATGGCTAATCGCTAACAGCTACGTATTATCGTTCCAATTTGTTAGGAATGCCTTCGCAACCACCGGGAATTGTCGCTCTGGTTTTTTCGCCACCCCAAGCACAACAGTATTGGCGCTGTTCTTCCGAGAGTCCCTCAACATTGGTGAAATCGGCATTTTCCACTACAGCGCCCGTGTAAGCACCTGTTTTGTAGTTGGCGTAGGGGGGTTGCGTGTGAGTGCGAGGGGTCGCAGTTTCCCCCGAACCATAGAACAAGCGGGTGGCTTTGAAATCGGCACCGGCAAGATTCGCTTCATACAAGATGGTGCGAGAGAAATTAGCCTTGACTAAATCGCAATTGCTTAAGTTAGCACCAACAAGATTGGCTTCGCTTAAGTCTGTGCGGCGCAAGTCGGTGCCAGACAAATCTGCCTTCGCTAACATGACTCCTAAGTCGATAACGCGCACGCCGTTGACGCGGTCTTCTGCATAGCCTCCAAGTCCGTCAAAGATAGCTCGACCTAGGCGGCGATCGCGTTCTAGGGGAGTTAGCAATTTAGAACTGGACAAGAAGCGCAGAATTTTGGCTTTCCCGCTGGCGTCTACACTGCTCAAGATAGCGGCGGTGCGCCCTTCGGCTAGTAACCGCTCTTGAGGCCAATCTTCGAGCAGTCCTTCTTCATCTAATACCAGGTCGGAGATGCCCTGAAAATAAGTATCGATTGTCTGCTGCTGAGTAATCAGGTTTTGCTGAATCGTCAGGGAGTTTTGCTGAATCGTCAAGTCTCTGGAGATAATGTACTGTCGCCACGCCACGTATACGGCGATGACGGCAATGAAAATTTGCCCTACAGCTCCTGTCCATTCTGCTAGGGAACCGAGTTCATCCCATTTTTGCTGGTTTAACCACTTGCCGATGTTTTGGTTGATACCAGAGAACTTGAGCAAGCTGATGAGCGATAAGATTGTTCCGACGATGGCGACGATGACAGCTCGCTGTTTGGGAGGTAGCATCTCATCCAGCACGGGTTCCAAACCAAGCCATAGCATCCGCAGCGATACGACTAGCCCCACGATCGCTCCTGATATCCCGATCCAGAAGTTATTAATCGCTAACCCTAGGATGACTAAGGCGATCGCTATCAGGACGACGGGCGTTCCCTGCGGAACAACTGGATTCTTTTTGGACACTACCAGCGATCGCGGCATGGTAGCCAAATGTTGCTCGTATTGGTTCCGCCCGGACGGTGTCAGCGATTGCATCTGCGACGGGCTGTTCACAGCAGGTCTGTTACCATTGCCACTATCTTGAGCATTTGACGGTGAATTGGACTGGGAAGGATTAGGCTCTGTCGTCATTGTGTTAATTCATCAAGCAGGCACAGTAAACCCATGCTTTATGGTAGCGGCTGCGGCAGTCAACAAGATTTTATCTAATAGAGCAGGCAAGTGTTAAGGGCAAATGGCGCTGAATGCGATCGCTCTGTTTCCTCTTTTTCCTGTAGTTCGAGAAAGGCGCGATCGCTATCATAAAATAAGCAACTCAACAGAAACCAGGAGAATAATTCATGAATACCCAATTAGTTGAATCCCTAGTCCAAGTTATTTTATCTCTGCCACCGGATGAGCGATCGCTACTTGAAGAAAAACTATTTAGCAATATACCCTACCCTTCAACCCTTGAATTAGCGCACCTTGCACAAAGCGGAGGAGCTTTTGATTTTCTCCACGATGAACCTGATATTTACACCCTCGAGGATGGAGAAGCAATCTAGTAAGACTTAAAAAAGGAGATATTGTCCTAGTTAATTTTCCCTTTACAGACTTAAGTACAACAAAATTACGTCCTGCGTTAGTGCTGACGGCAAGTTCTGCAATAGATGAAGTGACTCTTTGCTTCATTTCCTCTCAAAATGCCACCAGCTTAAGTCTTGAAGAATTTGCTCTCAATATTTCAGACGCAGAATTTTCCAGCACGGGATTGCGAGTTTCTTCTAAAGTTAGGGTAACTCGAATTCCTACCCTTGAACGTAGATTAATCATCAGACGCTTAGGAGAGTTGGGTATTCTGCAAATGCAACAATTGAACGAAGTGATGATTCGGGCATTTCAAATAATGTAACTTGTGCAATCAGCAGCCAGAAATCCGCTGTTTTCTTTCCTCTGCGCCCTAGGGAGTCGTCTGGGGTTCGATAAAACCCTTACAACCCCAAATCTACTGCCACGCGATGAGCGCAGGCAAACCCAGAAAATGCCACTGCATTTAAACCCTGCCCTGGAAACGTACTGTCTCCCACACAATAAAGTCCCGAAATCGCAGTTCGATTGAATGGCATTCCCAATAGTCCTAATAACTTGTTTCTAGGAATTGGGCCATACGTACCATCTGCACGACCTAAAAAGCGCCGATGCGTGCGGGGCGTCCCGACTTCCAGATAATCTAACCCTGCATCTAAACCGGGGAAAATCTTCTCTAGCCGCTCAATGATTCGTCCTGCTGCCTCTTCCTTTTTCTGTTCATATTCGCTAGAAGAAAGTCCCTGCCAATTTTCAATCCAATCAGGGGTAAAGGCGTGCAG
Source organism: Trichocoleus sp. DQ-U1 (assembly GCF_039961925.1). Taxonomy (NCBI): domain Bacteria; kingdom Bacillati; phylum Cyanobacteriota; class Cyanophyceae; order Leptolyngbyales; family Trichocoleusaceae; genus Trichocoleus; species Trichocoleus sp. DQ-U1. The sequence goes on from NZ_JAMPKB010000012.1 coordinate 24,268, forward strand.
AATATGATGACCTTCTGGTGCTAAATCCGGATCGAGTAACGTAGGAATCGACAAAAAGATCGTGCCTTGCGCCGCTTCCATCTTCTGCCAATCTTCTAGCAAAATGTGGTGACAGTCCGTACCAAGCGGCAGCACATCTGCCTTAACGCCTAAGTGCAAACTTAAGAAACCCGGCGATTTTTGATAACGATTTTGCCACTTCTTCTCAGCCCCTGGTATTTCTTCCGCTGGCAGTAACTTCTCAAAAGTATCCCAGCGCGTTGCATTGGAAATAATCCGCTTGGCTTCATAGACTTTTCCATTGGCCAACTCGACGCCTACCGCTCGACCCTCTTGGGTAATAATTTTCGTCACCTTAGCTTTGTACTGAATCTGTCCCCCAGCTTTTTCCAGCCCCTCCACCAGTTTTTGGGCGATTTGTCCTACACCCCCTTTAGGATAGTTAATGCCGCCGTAGTGCCGGTCTGAGAACACCATCCCTGCATTAATCATCGGTGTCCGGTCAGCGGGGACAACTGACCAGCAGTAGCACTCCATGTCGATAAACTTCAGTAGCTGCGGGTCTTTGATGTATCGCCTTGCAATATCACCAGCATTTTGAGGCAAATACTTTACCAAGCCGAGACAGGCTAAGGGATGCTGAAAAAATGCCCGTGTCAGATACCGGGGTTCTTCCAACGACAGCAATTCCATCGCATTCAGGCAGTTGAAAACTTTCCAGCATTCGTCGTAGAAGCGTCGAATCCCTTCCCGTTCGTGGGGGAAGTAGGCAGTGAGTTCTTGCAAAAACTTCTCATAATTGCGATGAACTTTTAGATCCAAACCGGCGGGAAGATGGTAATGAATCTGGACGGAATCGGGGATGGTTTCCAGACTGACATTCACAGCATCTAGAGCGCGGGTGAGCAGATTGGTGGTGCCCTGAGTCCCAAACCCAAAAATCATCGACGCCCCTACGTCAAATCGATATCCCTGCCGCTCAAAATATCCGGCACTGCCACCTGGAATTAAGTAACTCTCCAGTACAAGAACTTTAGCGCTTTTGGCTGCCAGTTGGGTGGCTGTTACCAGCCCTCCAATTCCAGAGCCAATCACGATGACATCAAACGTTTGTGCAGTGGGAGATTTAACAGTAGTTGAAGGCATGAGGCAGCAGTAAGGGAAAATTTTACTCATTTCAATCCCTAATAGGGATTAACACAAAAATGCTCCGCTGCCAATAATTCAACCAATAACTCAATCCTTTGGGGTCGCATGTATCCCACTAGGCTGCATGAGTTAAAGAGTACTTTTACTGGGCTTGTGTCTTGCCTCTAAAAAAAATGGGACTAGCCTGCTACTGCTAACCAGCCCCACCTGCCGATCCTTAATGAGAGGAGAACACTGAAAATAAATATAGCCTTGTTGCAAATATATGTCAATACTATTGCAAGTGATTTTCAATAGAAAAAACTAAGTTGCTTGGAAGCTGGTTGGAGCTATGCGCTTTTCGCTACCCGATCGATGCTTTTGGGGTTGGGTTTGGTGACAAAGAAACCCAACCCAGAATCATTCTGGGTTTCCAGACATCCCAGGAGGTTCTATGATAGGTCAGGTCTTTGAGCTGGCATCTGACTGCCAAAATCGCAATTATGACTCTCCAACTGCGTGTCTATGTTCCTCCCCATCCACTGATTAAACATTGGCTGGCTGTTGCTCGTGATGCTGCGACGCCATCGGTGCTGTTTAAAAGCGCGATGACGGAACTGGGGCGCTGGCTGACTTATGAGGCAACTAGAGAATGGTTGCCGACGATAGAAACAACCGTACAGACGCCCCTGGCTGAATGTCCTGCTACATTTATCAATCCAGAGGTGCCACTGGTTGTGGTGCCGATTTTACGGGCAGGATTGGGGTTATTAGACGGGGCGCAGACGTTGCTGCCTTTGGCATCGATTTACCATATCGGTTTGGTGCGGGATGAGAAAACCCTGGAAGTTAGCTGTTATCTGAATAAATTGCCGGAACGGCTTGACCCTCAAACGCGGGTTTTAATTTGCGATCCGATGCTGGCGACGGGTGGAACCATGATGAGGGCGATCGCAGAACTGACTCAGCGAGGCGTTGACCCAGCTTTAATGCGGATTATTTCGGTTGTGGCAGCGCCACCCGCTCTGCAACAGCTTTCTGTCGCGTATCCGGGTTTGATTGTCTATACGGCAATGATTGATGAGGGTTTGAACAGCCACGGGTATATTGTACCGGGGCTGGGAGATGCAGGCGATCGCACGTTTGGCACCTGACGCGGTATCCAAAGCGGTATCCAACGCACGATCCAAAAGATGAGCAATCAAAGATGAAATCTGTGTTCAGATTTCTTACTTAGGACGACTGACAACTGAACAGATGACTCCTTAGACTGGTAGGCATCGAGGTCAGCAAAAAGTTAACCTGAAAACAGTTGCAACAAGAAAAAAAACAACGGTAATTTTAAGATGAGTCAGCGCGATAGTTTTGGCAGTGGATTTCTGGCTGGAACGATAGTTGGCGGTCTAGTCGGTGGAATTGTCGGAGCGCTGGTTGCTTCTGGACGCGCGTCCGAAACTAACGACACACCTGACGCCTCTCTGCTCAATCCTGGCTCGTCAGAAGCGAAGCCTAGCAAGGGGAAAAAGCGTCAGCTAAAAGATTCAGAAAGTATTGAATTTGCACGGCGAGGCTTAGAGGATAAAATTGCTCAGTTAAATGCAGCAATTGATGAAGTCCGGACTCAGCTAGGCACTGTAAATGGCAAAAGTACAGAACTAGAGCGGGAGCGATTTTCTTCCTCAGATACAGCACGAATTTCTGAAAGGGGTCGTTCCCTAGGAACATCGCTTAATCAAGATTCCTAAGTTTCAATCCGGTAAATCCGTTAAACTGTCTTCAAGTTTCAAGCGTTCACCAATTTTAACAAGGAACCTTCAACACCGATGAATTCTTCAGCTGAATTACTGATCAATACGATCTCCACCTTTCTGAACATGTATATGTTCATATTGATTGTACGGATTCTTTTAACTTGGTTTCCGACAGTCAATTGGATGAACCAGATAGCTTCTACCTTGAGTCCAATTACAGACCCTTACCTCAACCTTTTTCGCTCGATTATTCCTCCGTTGGGTGGTCTGGATATCTCCCCGATTTTAGCGATTTTTGTGCTGCAAATTCTGGCTGGATTGTTCTCCAGCATTCAATTCACTCCGGGTTTTTAGGGTCAAAGGATTTTAGATTTGGATTTTGGAGTGAATCTATAATCTAAAATCCTTGCAATCAGATATTAACGGCGGATTTGTTAACGGCGGACTTGTTAACGGCGGACTGTACCGTTAAATCCAGCGGCTTTGAATTGCTTGAGCTGTAACGGTGTCGGCTGGTTTGCAGCAACCGAGATCCTGAGTTCAAAATCGCTGACTCCAGGCGGCACTTCTTCGATCGAACCGAGGCGCGTTCGGTTTTGCATTACCGAGTCGCCATTCGCGTCGTAAATGCGACCAAAAATATCGGCGTTGTAGACATATTTATCAGAGTCATTTTGAGCTTTGCCGGTAACAATGTAGCAACTCGCGGCTCTGGAAGCGCCGGTACTCATAACCGCCCCATCTGCTAACTCAGATGGGCAGTCATGGTAGGAAAGTTCAGACAGTTTAATCTGTGTCAATGCCAAAGCGGAAGGAGTAAACAGCAAGTTCACAACTCCGATAAGGCAAGAGATGAAAAAAATAGACACAGCTCGAAATCGCATAAACCGTACCATGACTTCAGGTTTTTTGGGAACTTCACCCCTCAGCTTAGCGCGAATCTAGTCAAACAGGAGCTTCGGGATATCTTGACAATTCTGCGATAATAGGGGATCGCCCTTAATGAGCGCTCTAAGTCTGGGCATTCCCACTCAGAATCACCGAGATAGCTCTGCTGTGTGGCGATCCATTCCAAAGTAAGGAATTGATTGTGACCCGATCTGAGATTGAAGCGGCACTGCAAGCAGCATTTAGTCTATGTGAGGAGGCTGTATATCCTCTCAGCGATATGCAGAAGCAAATTCTGCTGCAAGTTCTTGTCAAGGAACTGCTGGGTGCCCAAGGGGAGAACCCGGCGAGTGGTGATGAAAATGCCGATGGTGCGAATCCATTGGAGGAACTTACAGCAGAACAAGTCAAAGCTTTACTGCAATTTGTCAAGGAACAAGAAAGACAAAATCGCTCTTGGAAGATTACGTTACTCAATGACTGGTTGAATAATCAAGATTCGGGAGCGATGCAATTTTTACGCGATCGCTATGGCTTTGGGTGGCTCTATCGCATTCAGCCGGTTCATCTGGCTGAGTATTATGAGCGGGAGGGCAAGCAAGGGTTAAAGCTGAAAGTAGGCGATCGCATTGAGGTTTCTAATGGTCTGTGGGAGTGGGTGCAAGAAAACGGCCCCTGTAGTCGCGAATGGTTTCCCTGCACGGTGGTTGGGGTTTACGAGACCACAGAGAGCGGGGTCTCTCATACTAACTGCATTATCCGGTTTGAGAATGGCAGCGAGTATGAGATTCAAGGCATTTACGAATGGAATCGTTTTAACTGGCAATGGCCCAAAAATTAGAGATTCCGATTCTTGTAAAGATTAACTGCAAACTCATCCAGAATCGTGGTTCCCGATAGCTGCTGCGTTTGCGCCAACTGGTAACGAGATTGCAAAACTCGCTGGATTTCCTGCTGAATTTGCTGTTTTTCTGCCTCCGTTTTGGGAGCCTTATTCACAGGACGGGCGCTCTCTAACCAGAGAATCCGAGGATATTGCGTTGCTTGTCCGCTTGTCAGAACTTTTTCTAAAGCAGGTGCAAGGTCGGCAGGATGCTGTGCTAATAGCTGAACCGGGGCAGTGAGAGGAAGATAATAAGCCAAACGCAGAATGTGACCCCAAGCGCGGGAGTTCATCACGATTAAAGTTGGCGTTGTAGGTTCCTGTTGAATCAAATCTGCTATCTGATGGAACATCGAGCGGTTTCTCGTGCTGAAGTCCCCGATGCTGATGCCCAGATACAACAGCAGCAAACCTGCTACCGCTACTCCGCGCCAGCGTCCCGCCGCCCGTTCCAGCCATAAAGCAATTAATAGCAAGCATCCAGGCAAAACAAAAATCAGTGCCCTTCCACCGCCAAAGCCAATCGTGTATTTGCCAGCGAGAATATCCACTGCAAATGCAATGCACAGGGGCAAAATTCCCAGTGACAAAGCCATGAATAAGGTACGACGCTTTCCTTGCCGCCAGAGGCTAAAGGTACACCCGGCTAGTAACAAAATTATCAGGCACCCTGCCACAATCGCGAGGGTCGCTTCTGCGGGAGTTTTGACGACATCTCCCACCCAGTCTCCCAGTAACAAGTGACTGCTCAAGGTTTGGGTAACATCTGCGAAATGATTTCCCTTGGAAAACTGATTGCCCACTTCACCCAGACGCCCCTGCTTCCGAGTTCCCCAAACAAACCAAGGCATCCACAGCAATACACCCGCCCCCAAACGCAATCCGTGCTGCCACCACCGCCGCCGGTCAAAGATGAGGACAAAGATGCCTAGGGTCATCACCCAGTAGACAAAAAGATACTGCGTCAGCAGTCCAGCAGCGACTGAAACAATCAGAATCGCACTCCAGAGAATCGATGAGCGGTTGCTGGGATGATGGGATGATGGCGTAGCGTCTGGTTCAATTTCCCACTCGGAGGCTCGGAGACTCTCTGTTGCTCCTTTTGTGTCAACCAGATGCAGCATTGCCCAGGTGCTGAGAATCGTCCATAAAATCAGCGGGCCATACATCCGGGCATTTAAAGAGTGGAATAAATAGAAAGGATTTGTACCGAGTAAGGCGGCAAAAATCAGTCCGCCGCGATGTCCCATCACAAAACGTCCTAATCCGTAAGCGCCGCCAATTGCACCTACACTCAGCAATGCGCCCAGACCTCGTAAGGCAGCTTCGCTATTGCCAAATAGCTGTAGCCAGAAGTACAGGCTGAAATAAGAAAGCGGCGGATGGACATCGCCCAAGATACCTTTATAGACATCTTTGATCGTTCCTACGACATCACCGGCTCGTGGGATCAATAAAGCGCTGTAGTCCCGCAGGTTGACGGGTTGCGCTCCCGGAGCTTGATAGTCAATGCCGTGACCGCTGGCGAGGATCAGGGATAGAACTTCGTCGTACCAAAATTCTCGGCTGCCTAGATAGATAATTCTTAACAAAACAGCGATCGCGATCGCGCCTAGGAGCAACATCTCCAGCGACAACCAACGCCGCGATGATTTAGGAACTGTGAAGCTTCGGCTCATAATATTGACGAAATTAGAATTTAGGTTAAAGTGCAGTCAAGTTAGGTGAAACTTGACATATATTAGCTTGTCTTTGTTTTTTTATGTCCTTAGATATTGACCCAGTAGAACTCTCTGTGGTAGTACCGCTTTACAACGAGGAGGACAATATTGACTACTTGTTTGAGCGGCTCCTATCGGTACTAGAAACTGTGAATACCACCTACGAGATTGTTTGCGTCAATGATGGCAGTAAGGACAATACCCTGAAGTGTCTAATTGAGCATCATTATCGTAACCCAGCGATTAAAGTCGTCAACTTGTCCCGCAACTTTGGCAAAGAAGTCGCCCTCAGTGCCGGACTTGACTATGCTGCGGGTGCTGCCGTAATCCCAATTGATGCCGACTTGCAAGATCCGCCAGAGTTAATTAAGGAACTGGTAGACAAATGGCGCGAAGGCTATGATGTCGTTTATGCAACTAGGCGATCGCGTGATGAAGGTTGGCTAAAAAACTCTACAGCCAAAGCTTTCTATCAGATAATTGGCAAGATGAGTCGCGTCCCCATCCCCCGCAATACCGGGGACTTTCGGTTGCTCGATCGGCGTGTGGTAGAAGCCATCAAGCTACTGCCAGAACGAACCCGGTTTATGAAAGGACTCTTTGCTTGGGTAGGTTTCAAGCAAACTTCTGTTTTATTCGATCGTCCTCCACGTTATAAGGGAACCACGACGTGGAACTATTGGCGTCTGTGGAACTTTGCCCTAGATGGAATTACTTCCTTTAGTTTTCTCCCTTTAAAAGTATGGAGTTACGTGGGCGTTACGATATCTTTTTTGTCATTTATTTACGCTAGCTTCTTATTCTTTCGCACTCTAATTTTTGGGATCGATCTTCCGGGTTATGCTTCCATCATGGTGGCGGTGTTATTTCTAGGAGGCATCCAGTTAATAACACTGGGGATCATTGGCGAGTATCTTGGTCGTGTCTACGAAGAAGTCAAAGGACGTCCGCTTTATTTAGTGCGCGAAGCTTATGGTTTCAAAAGTCAGGAACTAACCGAAAAGCGTCACAAGTCAGAAGTCAGCACTCAAGAGGCTTTAGTAATATCTGAAGAACGAATAAGCAAGGATTAATCGCGAATAACTCCGAACTTACGCGCTGAAAGCTTGAAACCTAGCTCCCCCTAACCTCTCTAAAAAAGGGAGAACCGGAAAAGTTCCCCAATTTATCGAGGGATTTAGGGGGATCTCTGCGTAAGCCCTATTACTAATGACAAATGATTAATGGCTAAAAACAAAGGAGTTTTTGTTGAACGCTAAAAGTGGCATTTTCCTATTGACTGCCGTCTGCATTGTAGCGACGGGACTCGCAGTATATTTTTTGGGAGGCATCGATCCAGCTCAACTCCAAACATGGCTAAATCAAGCTGGTATCTGGGCACCGATTATTTATATCGTTTTCTATACCTTGGCGACACTGTTAATCTTGCCTTCTACAGCACTAAATCTTACCAGTGGCGCAATTTTTGGTCCTTGGTTGGGGACGCTTTGGACGAGTATTGCCGCCGTGATTGCGGCTGTAGTGGCTTTTGCCTTTACGCGCACGGTGGGGCGTGAATTTGTCGTTCAAAAGTTGGGTGGACGCTTGCAAGCGATTGATGCGGAGATGATTCAGGGTGGCTTATTCTATATGTTTGCCATCCGCCTACAGCCAATTATTCCCTACGGCTTAGTTAATTTTGCCGCTGGTTTGACTTCAATTCGCTTTCGGGATTATCTACTAGGAACCATTCTAGGAACCATCCCCGGAGTGTTGCCATTTGTAATGTTAGGGAGTTACGGCTTACGGGCGCTAAAAACGGGTGATTTCTTGCCCTTAATTGGTGCCTTGCTATTAATTGCGATGTTGGTTGGGGGCGCGACTTGGTATCGTCGTCGCCGTACCGATCCTCGAAAAGCTTTAGAGGAGATCGAACGGAAGCGCCTTCAAAATCCTCTAGATAAAGCAGACGAGTAGCGATCGCATTCAGATTAACCTTGTCTATTTTCAGGGGAACACCAGGGAGATACGGGTTCAGTTCTTGCCTGCTGGATTAACTTGAGAATTTGCGATTCATCACATCCATAGTTTGCTAACAACTGCTGAGCTTGCTTTTTAGCATCATCAACAGATACGCCGAAAGCGATTATTTCTTCCTCTTGGCGTCCGGTGACGCTATCAATTGCAATAACGCAGCTGTAAAGTGGTGGTCGCTCCTCCTGTATTGGTTGCTGCACCATTGCTACTCGTGCCTCCTGGTAGTTTCTGCTGTTTGATGGGATGGATAAATTTTTCTCAATTCGTGCGGTGCCCTAAAAGTGCCGTAGGGGCACGAGGCACAATATCTGGATTAAATCCCCCCACTTGGTTCGTCCGAATTACCCACAAAGCGGCTCCATTATTTAACAAAATCGTGGCAATTTCATCATGCGCCCGTCGAGGTAACATGGTTCGCCAAGTTGTTGCTGCCTTCAAGACAGTGGTAAGGGTGCCGTCCGCTGTCCTGGTTCCTGCTAAATTCTCAGCGTTTTCTTGCCAATCGGAACGAATAATCCCTAGGGGTGCTAATTGCTTTTCAAGCGATCGCCCTAATTTCACGAGTTGCTGAAATCGTAAGGTTTGAGCGTCGGTAGGATGACGTCGCAACCACTCTTGAATCCGAGGATTCGACGCCACCTGTTTCTCTACCTGCTTAATCGTCACAAAAAGCGCTTGGTTAGCATCTTGTACGCAAGAAGTTGAGGGTGTCACCACTGAACTACCCGTTCCATCTCCAATCCGGTAGCGTGCCATCATAATATCCAACTGGCGCATAAATTCTTTCATAGGTGACAGTTGGATGCCATCAAAATCATAATCTTGCGTCACAGCATCGAGCTTGACAATCGCATCGGATACAGGCCGATTTCCCAGCCAACCCCGCTGCAAATCTCCCATATAAGTAGACCATTTCATGGTGCCAGCAATAATCCCATCCGGATTATGGGCGTAAACTTGCCGATACTTGATGTCAAAGCGTAACTCATCCGTGAAGCGATCGCGCACGACTGTCGCAATGCCATAAGCAAAATGTCCCGTAACTACGCCCAGCGGTTCGGGTTCGGGTTTTTTACCCCCAATTCCACCGTATGTATGAAGGACAATTGCTCGATCTCCCTCGCGCCATTTCGATACCGCCTCGTTAAATTGTTGACTTTTTGGATCGAGTAAAACTATCTTGGCGGTTCCTTTTTGACCTTCAGTACCTTTCCAAAGTTCTTTTTTCAGATAGGAATTAGCAGATTTCCGATTTACCCGCACTTCATCCGGTTGCAAACGCATCAGGGCGCGGGGTTCAATTGCCTGGGTGACAAATATTCCCTCGGCATCTTTTGTCCCATAAATGTACCAGCCTGCGGAATTGAGGGGAGACTTTTCAATTCCTCGATTTGTTGACCGAGTAATCCCGTTGCGGTCAGATGGCACTTGAGGAATCCGAATGGTTTCTAAAGGTCCATCAAATTGTTTTGTTTTTTTATTAAAGTGACGTACAACAAAACGATCCGAAGAAGACGTTGCGCTAACGCTATCTGCTTCCTCTCTTTTAATAATTGTCACTAAAGCATAAATCCGACCCGTGACTTGTACGGGTTCTTGAGGAATCCTCAGCGAGTGGCGTTCTTTTTGGTTACTGGTGACAACAACTGGGTTTTTGAGTTCCACGACGACATCATCTTGAGGTCGCGCTCCAGCCAAGGATTCTAAGGGATCGACATTTTGCCAATTGTTTAATCGGTCAGGATGCAAATTCCCCGTTTTTTTACTATCTTCAGTTGCCTGAATAAATTTGACATCTTGCGTTACAGCCTGGACAAATCTTTGCACTTCTGCGTCCCGGCTCCATTCTAAATTTACAATTTTTCCTACTAGATTCTGATGCGCGAAATCAGCATTATAAACTTCAAAAAGCACCGATTTTCTAAGCTGTCTCTGCTCTTTCGGTAGTAATATTAGGCGTCCTGTCCACACGCTGACGGGTTGATAAACACTCGATGAGATCGGATAATTAACCGGATAAGAATTTGGTTGATTTAATTGATTTTTGAGGTAAATTTCATAATTTGATATATTGTTTTTGTTAGCAGAATTTTTTAATGTATAATAAATAAAAAAGCCCGAACCCAAAAGCAAAAAAGTCAGGCTAACGAAAACTCTTAAAAAGACTCGTTTAAATCGTTTAGACTTAATCAAAGATTTAATCAAAATTTAATTTAAAAATATATAAATATTGGCAGATCTAAGCTAGATTCATCAGAAAAAAAGAAGGATGAAGTTTAAAATTCCGGCTGACAGTATGAGTAAAAAACTTTTTCTGTCACCTTCAATCTTTTTCATCCTTCATCCTTGATTTTGTTCCTTTAGAAATGAGCCTGTGGCCCTGCCCAAGAATGGGTAATCGTCTGACCAAAAATGAGGGGTTGATCCTCAATTGCGGCTACGGTTTGACCCTTCAAATCAACAGCCCATAGAGGCCACTCTTCCTCACCCAATTCGCCTGCTCGAAACAGAACTTGGTCGGGATTAGTTTGACTCCAGCCTAACAACACCGCGTTGGTGTAATCATCGCGGTCAGGAGAGAGAGTCGTAGTACGATTCTGCTGACGATCCCAAACAACGGCATAGTCAGAAGCATCGGACGTACTAAATAAACCTTCAAATTGCCGTGCTAAGACGCGATCGCCTTTTGCCGACCACGAAATGGGGATCAAGATGGCGATGATCCCCGGCATATCCGCTTCTTCGTTACTGACAAAGGGATTGTCAGCCAAAGGAGAAGACGCCGAGATCGTTCGTAAATCCCCTGTCCTCAAATTTTCTACAAACATGACGCTGGAAATGCGGCATTGGTACAACTCCGGTTGCACCTGCAACTGAATCCGGCTGTAAGCAGCATACTGACCATCAGGAGACACTAAAGAGGGGCTGCGATAGTAACGTACCCCAGTGCCGCCGTTGGCGGTAACTTCTGCATGAGTAGTCATTACCCAATTCCACGGGACGGGATGAGGGCTATCGAGGGGGTCGATTTGCACTACTGCTTGAGTCATGTCGGGAGCAGCTTCAGATAATTCCTTTCGGGCTTGCGGATATTGCATGGTAGAGGGACCTGCGATTGTAGACGCAGCCGTGCCAGCTAAGGCAAATGAGCTAGGAGCCATCAGCAGCGCAGCCGCAATAAGCGGGAGGTATGGTTGATTAGAGCACCATCCTGAGCGGAAGAGGCGAATGAACATTGATTGGGGGTGGGGTTGCTAAACGGCGTTTCTTGTGTGAGGAGCAACGCCCAAGGAACAGTGCAGCGTCCCTATATCTATATGTATATCCACAAAACCTGTCAAAAAAAACAAAAGATGTAAAAAAATTTATCATATCTCAATGAATCCGGCTTGATGGGTGAAACACCTTATCGCTCTTGCTATGATATTTTTCCACAAGACGGTCGAAAAGCGATTAAAAATTAATCTAAGGCAAGAAATTTTCTTGGGGGCAGGTTGACTGATTTCTACATACTTGCCTAGACAGTAACTGAGGGCTACCTAACAACATCACAACAGCACTCCAGGGTTATATCCCAAAAGTATTCCCAAATGTCTCTTCGCGCAAGTTAATAACGCGATCGCCCATTTTTATTGCCTCGGACAACGAAAAAAGCTTAATCGCATTATCGAGTGTTAATCTGTTGTCTGGATAAAAATAGGAAAACGGGTGACAAAACAAGAAGCACCATTTGCCAATAACACTTCTCCTCGCCAATCTACAGGCATTGGGAGGTTTTTACTGGTTTTACTCTGGCGAGTGCTGTTGCTGGGGGTGGGAAGTGGCTTGGCGTGGCTGTTCGGTCTCGTCCTCGCGGGAGTCTTTCCCGACCTGACGCCAGAGGTGCCCCTAGTTGTGAAAGTGCTGCGCCGCGCCAAACTAGAGACATCCACCGCCTCCTCTACTTTTAAGCCGTCCCCTGCTGTCACTAGCGCCAGTCCGCCAGTAGAACTGAGTGCGGAACAAAGACGGCAACTGCAAGCAGAGCTGCAACAGTTACAGGCGCAATTGCAAGCACTGCGCGATCGCACGACTAAACTGGAAACCCAAGTCGGTCGCCAGAGTTCCAGCGAACCCCTCGCCGCACGTCTACAAGAAATCTCCCAGCAACTTCAAGGCGATCGCGTTCCCAATTCCAATCAAGTCACTACCGCTTCTAGGGTTTCTATACCATCGGATGCTTTGAAAGTCACCCTACCTAGCGACTTGTTATTTAAAGACAGCGATAGCGTTCTGCTACCACAGGCACCCGTAATTTTAGACAATGTCATCGCCGATTTACGGAACTACCCAGGTGCCACAATTCAAATTGCTGCTCACACCGATGACGTTGGTGAATCTACAGACAATCAAGCGCTATCGTTTCGACGCGCCCAAGCTGCTGAGCAGTATTTATTCACTGCTTTGGAGAAAAAATATCGCATGATTGTTGTTGGTTACGGCGAAACTTTTCCCTTAGTAGAAAATAATAGCGATACCAACCGACAACGAAACCGCCGCATCGAAATTGCGATTATTAACCCTTAGTTTTTACTTTTTTGCTAATGGTTAAGGGAAAAATTGCTTTTCAATCAAGACCAATTACCAATTACCGTTCCCTAATGAAAGTCATATTTTTTGGCACCCCACAATTTGCCGTCCCTACTTTAGAACGGTTACTCGCTAATCCAGAATTTGAAGTTTCAGGCGTTGTGACGCAGCCGGATAAACGTCGGGGACGGGGCAACCAAATGATGCCTTCTCCCGTTAAATCAGTCGCCTTGGCGCATCAGCTACCTGTTTGGCAACCGCACCGGATTAAAAAAGACGAGGAAACGCTCGCTCAGCTAAAACAGACAAATGCAGATGTTTTTGTCGTGGTGGCATACGGACAAATTTTGTCCCAACAAATTCTAGATATGCCCAAATTGGGTTGCATCAACGTACACGGCTCGATATTACCCAAGTATCGGGGTGCTGCTCCCATCCAGTGGTGCCTCTATCATGGCGAGACAGAAACGGGGATCGCCACGATGCTGATGGATGCCGGGATGGATACGGGTGCAGTGCTGCTAAAAACTGATACGCCGATTGGACTGTTGGACAACGCTCAAGATTTGGCGCAAAAGCTTTCCGAGATTGGGGCAGATTTATTGGTGGAAACCCTCCTGAAACTGGAACGCCAAGAAATTGAACCGATCCCCCAAGATGAATCGCAGGCGACTTATGCACCGCTGATTAAAAAGCCAGATTATTGCCTTGATTGGTCAAAAAGCGCGATCGCATTACATAACCAAGTCAGAGGATTTTTCCCGGATTGTATAGCAACATTTCGAGGAAGTTCTCTCAAAATCAGCGCGACTATCCCCCTGGGAGAGGGTTACTGGCAAATCGCCCCAGAATTAAAGGCGCTATCGGATTGGTCTTTTTCGTCCTCTGGTTCGGCACATCCAGGCGAGGTCGTGAGCATTGCCAAAGGATTTGGCCCAATTGTTCAAACTGGCGATGGACTGTTGCTATTGCGAGAAATACAGATGGCTGGAAAACGCCCTCAGTCTGGTTGGGACTTTGCGAATGGAACTCGCTTAACAGTGGGGGAGAGATTGGATTTTGAGGTTTGAGTTGGAGAAGACTTACTGTTATCGGTCTGAATTTTCAATTTTGTTGGGAATAAAGATCCCCCATCCCTTTCCAAGTCGTTCTAAAACTGTCAGGTAAAGCGGCGTGCCCCTTCCCTTCATTAAATCAACTACAGAAAAAGAGGCGCTGTCATATAACAGTGCCCCTTCTTCGTGAGTCTGATATCAGTTAGCTTGTGAGCGGTGATTACTCGCCCAATTTCCGCTCCCCTACTGATTGTTACGCCAGCTAGCTTCATTCATGTCTTGCCAGACATCATCGAGTAGCGAGTCTGATGGGTTCTCTTCCTTTTCAGACAATTCTGGAAATTCCAGATCGTTCGCACCAAAGGCTGATTCTCCGGTGAGATCCAATTCGTCCGCACTGAAACCTGATTCTCCGGTGAGATCCAGTTCATCCGCACCAAAGGCTGATTCTCCGGTGAGATCCAGTTCGTCCGCACCAAAGGCTGCTTCTGGTGCTATTTCCAGATCGTCCGCACCAAAGGCTGATTCTCCAGTGAGATCCAGTTCGTCTGCACCAAAGGCTGATTCTCCGGTGAGATCCAGTTCGTCCACACCAAAGGCTGCTTCTGGTGCTATTTCCAGATCGTCCGCACCAAAGGCTGATTCTCCAGTGAGATCCAGTTCGTCTGCACCAAAGGCTGATTCCGGTGCCATTTCCAGTTCTTCCAACGCGGATTCTGGCACTTCTATGAGAATTAACTCTTCCTCATAGATTAACGGTGCTTCGGCTCCAACTAACACTTCCTCATCCAAGGTGGCTGGGATCGTTGCCCTTTGTGGCTCACTGTCTTCAATGGTTGATGACTGCTGCGTTTGTGGATCTTCTGGGCAAAATTCCAAGCTAAATCTGACTTTCCCTTTTTGCCAGCCGTTGGAGCCGAATTTCAGAACTTCGCAAGGAATACCTTGGTCGCTAAACCAGCCATCCTTTTCTTCTGTCCATCCGCCTAAACCATATTCCAATTGCGTTCTGATTGCATCTGCGAATTCACCGACTCTGAACGTGCGGTGCCCAATTAAGATTTGGGAAGACTCATCCACAGAGAGAACTTCACCTTTGGCTAGCGAGTCGAACTGATTATCCACAACCATCTCCCCCGGTTGAATTGATAGTTTAAAGAGTTATTCGTTATTGGTCATTGGTCATCAGTCATTGCGAATGGCGAATAGCGAATTATTAAAAGCCATTCGCGAATTGACTAAAAGATCAAAAGAACCAACCGTAGCTGTGGAGTCCTTTTCCTAGTAAATTGACCCCAAGATAGCAAATCCAGACGACAACAAAGCCTGTCGCCGCCAAAATTGCCGGTCGTCTTCCTTGCCAGCCTTTGGTGATGCGGGCATGGAGATAGGCGGCAAATACCAACCAGGTAATCAGTGCCCAAGTTTCTTTGGGGTCCCAACTCCAGTAAGAACCCCAAGCTTCATTTGCCCAGACAGCACCGGCAATAATTCCAATCGTCAGGAGAGGAAATCCCAAACCGATGATGCGGTAGCTGATGTTATCCAAGGTTTCGGCAAGGCTCAGGCGCTGGGGCGAAAGGGTTGGTAATTCAGATACCCCTGCTTGGGAAGGCTGGGAGGTCACTAAATCGAGAACGGCTGTTTTCGTGCTGCCATTGCTTTCAAAAATACGCTCCACAGCAGAAGATGACTCGCTGGTTGCTCCTTGTGGCTGGGGCACGAAATCGCTGGCGCGTTGCAGACGGTAGGGGCGTGCCGGGTCATTTTTACTGCGAAATCCGCCGGTTCCGACAGAACTGCCTCGGAGTTCGACGTTCTGACCGCCACTTACCACCAAGAAAGCGATCGCAAGCAGCGATCCCACCATCAGCGCGGCATAACTGAGCATCATGACGCTGACGTGCATCATCAGCCAGTTGGATTTTAGTGCCGGGACTAAAGGCTCTGACGACTGCATCGTAGATGGCAACGTCAAGGCGGCAAAAGCGGCGATA
Source organism: Trichocoleus sp. DQ-U1 (assembly GCF_039961925.1). Taxonomy (NCBI): domain Bacteria; kingdom Bacillati; phylum Cyanobacteriota; class Cyanophyceae; order Leptolyngbyales; family Trichocoleusaceae; genus Trichocoleus; species Trichocoleus sp. DQ-U1. The sequence continues at coordinate 40,276 of NZ_JAMPKB010000012.1, forward strand.
CCCATTGCAATGGGTGACGTGGCGACGCCTACTAAGCGGCTTTTGCTCATGTTTTCAGCAATCAGATGGATCGTGGTAATCCCCCAAGCTAGGAAGAAGAGGGATTCATAGAGATTGCTCAAAGGGAAGTAGCCTGCGTCCAGCCATCGTGCGCCCAGTAGGGCGGCAATGCAGAGGTTTGCGATCGCCATCCCTGCCGTCGATAAAGCCCACAGATAGGGGATGCCATTGAAAGCTGCTCCTATCCAGTACATCAACATCGTCGCAAACAGGACGGCGAAGGAGATATTATCTAACCCATTCTGGAGTGCAACCAGGTTCATCTTGTATTCTTTCCAGCAATTGTTATCTAAGTCGCTCACACAAGCGCCACTTTGATCCTATCGGTTCTGGTCGCTCTGAGGCTTGGTAGAATCACCCAGGTTTAGACAACTGATTGTTATTTTTTCTAACGCTGTCATCCTGCCAAGGCAATTGCCAAGGTACGCCAAGGAATTATTGAGCTTTGCGAACCTTGGCGTACCTTGGGGTTGAAAACCGAAACTTTAAGGAGAAGGGCTAGGACTGGGCGAGAGACTGGCTTTTGGCGAAGGACTGGGATCTCCAACTTTCTTCATGTTGACGAAGATATCAAAGCGGCTACTGCGATCGCTACTGATGCCACCCGTGACGCCAATGGAGCGTATCGCGTTTGTAAAGATTTTTTGATTTGGATCGACTTGCGAGAGCGACAGATTCCCAGCGTTAATGGTACGGTCAACATCAATGAAAAACAGACCGTTCTTGTCATTGAGCTGCTGAGGAATCGCTTGTTTGAATAACTCGCTGTCCGCCAAAGTCGCTTGGGGTTTGGGGACGAGGGTACTAGCAACGGGTGCCCCTAATGTCAGGAAAGCAACATTACCATCTAACCAGCCGTGAGTGGCGGCTAAGCCACCGAGTTGTGATGTCCAATTGATGATGGGTTGACCGTTGAGCGTCGTTTCTTGTACCTGAAACTTATATTGCTGTGCCATCACCTCATCCAGCTGCTTGAGAGATTTTTCAGCTCTAGGGCGATCGCTTGTTTGCACCAGGAACGCCACGCCAGCACCTAAAATCGAGGGAGTTCCTGGAGGTGTGGGAATTAAAGCTAGAGAAAACTCGCCCTTCATCCAAGGCAGCAAATCTTGCTCTAAATCTTGACCTAATTTAGACCGAATCTCGGCTTTCATCTGTTCTGGACTAACCCGGATCAGCGGATTCGCTTGGGCACCCTGGACGTAATCTTGCCACAACTGCTGCAAATTGCCACCAGAGGTCACAATCAGAGTATTGCCAGGGAGACGCCGAGGCATACTCTTGGCGTTGTTTTCCACTACGTACTTTGTCTCGCTATTCGGCTTCAGCCAAGACACTCCTTTAAACAGAAGTCCCTCCGGTTCCAGTGTCACCGTCGCGCCGACTCCCTGCCTTTGTTGAACCGAGGCAAGATTTTGGGGAGAAAGCGATCGCGCTGAATAGGTGGCTGCCATTGCTGTTGCCACAGGCACATTAAAATACACTTTGGCAAACGGCGCACCCGCTTTAATCTTCCCCAAAGCCTCTGTGTAGCCTGGAGTATCCGCTAGGGAGGCACCGCCTTTATAAGCGTCAATGACGCGCTCCGTCCCTTTCGGATCGGTGCTAACAATTAAGGAACGCTCTAGCAGCGTCGTTGAGAATTTCTGGGCGGAACTGTCTTGGGTTTCTCGAATCTTGATACCTTTGTAAATGCGTTCAACAAACTTGCTAGAGGTCGGATTTCTATATTTTTCTAGCGCTTGCTTTGCTTGCAGAGGATTTTCAATCGGCAATACCATCACCACCGATTGTTGACCAACCGGGACAGCATTGGGATTCTGGGGCAACTGCTGTGACAAAAAAGCGATCGTGACTTCTTTACCCACCCAAGGCTTGATATCTTGCTGGTAGTTGTAGCCGTTAGCAGTGAGGAGATTTTTTTCCAGTTCGGCGAGTTGTTTGCCAAATGCGGATTGGCTAGCGGGAGTGCCATATTGCCGCAGTTGCTGCCATTGCTTTTCATCAGTCGAGACTGACACGGCGAGCAAGGTATCCTGGGGAACCATTTCGGCACCCACCGGGACATCAGCCTGAAATAGATTCCGCTGCATCAGCAGCCAGTAAGTTACTGCGCCGCCAGCAATCAGCAACACGGCAGCTGCCACAGTCAGAAGGGAACGTTGATTTTTCTGAGGCATAAACCAAGTCAAGAGTCGTAGGAGCTTTCGCATTCGGGCGAGCTATCTTGAGCAACAACCGACTGATTCGGATGCCAATGCTGTGCAACGCTGACGCCCGGATCTGAGTCGAGCCAAATATTAACTGCCCGCTCAGGAGAGAACAGCAACCGTGTCCCTCTTTAGCACTCTGTAGAGTGTATCCCGTTGTTGGTAAGGACGCCCTAATGAACGAATCGCTGACTGCAAAGTTTCCACTTCCATGCAGGTGCCACCCACTGCCCCAGCCATTGTTGTAATATGCTCCTCCATTAAGGTGCCGCCGATGTCATTGCAGCCCCATTTCAGGGCTTCCACCGCACCTGCAAGACCGAGTTTCACCCAGCTGGGTTGATGGTTGGGAATCCAATTTCCTAAGAAAATTCGCGCCACAGCAGTCAGCAACAGGGCGTCTTCTAGAATCGGTTGATCTCGCCCCACCCGACGACGCAGGGGTTTGGGGGCTTCTTGACCGACGAAAGGTAATAGGATAAATTCGCTAATCCGGGCAGGATATCCTTGGGTAACAGCCGTTTGTTGGAGCGATCGCAACTTGTCTAAATGCTGCATCTGCTGTTCTGGGGTCTCAATATGACCGGAAAGCATGGTGCTAGTGGTTGGCATTCCCAACTTGTGTGCTGTTCCCACAATTTCTAGCCAAGTTGCGGTATCCAGCTTTTCCGGACAAAGGACGCGCCGCACTTCATCGTTCAAAACTTCCGCCGCAGTTCCCGGCATTGAGCCAACACCGGCATCTCGCAACGCCGCAATCACCGACTCGTAGCTAAGACCATCTTCCCTGGCAATAAATTGCACTTCCTGGGGGGAGAAGGCGTGCAGGTGCAGTTGGGGAAATTCCTCTTTGATTGTCTTCACCAGTTGCAGGTAATAAGGCAAAGAAGCACCATTAATTTTTGCCCCAAGATGGAGTCCCCCCTGCATACAAATCTCAGTTGCCCCCCGCCGGACTCCATCAGCCGCTTTTTCCAAAATTTGGGGACTCTCTAACCAAAATGCGCCTTCTTCGTCTTCATCCCGGCGAAAGGCGCAGAAACTACAGTGCTGTTCGCAGATATTGGTGAAGTTAATATTGCGATTGATCACATAGGTGACAGTCTCACCCGCTTGCCTGAGTCGCAGCTTGTCAGATGTTTCCCGAATCGCTGACTGGACATCTGGATCGGTTTGCTTTAATAGTACAACTCCCTCTTCTTGTGACAAATCGCCACCTGCCAGAGCACGCTCAAGAATAGCATCAACAGTTTTAGTCGTCACAGCACTTCCCGGTAAAGTAGGTCACTCTTCTCAATTTTGGCAGTAAATGTTTTTTCTGGGAGTTCGCTAGTAGCGCCAGCAGTCAGTTTCACGGGTTCATCGGGTAGCGAAATTCGCTCTAAACTCAAAATTGTGCCTAATTTTTCACCAAGCCTCTAGGTTGTTTTCTAGAATGAGCAATTTTAGGGAAATACCGAGCAATTTAATGGTATGAAATAGAAATTATTTATAATCGGACACCCATAAGCGCAGTAGCAAATCGGCTGGAGAAAGAGTTAGCTATTGTGTCAGGAAATTGCTTACAAGCATTGAATCAAAATTTATCTCTCTATGCATCCGGAGGGCAGTTTAGTTAAATTATCGGTTTGTTAGGAAGACTATCGATGAAAACTGTTTCTAAATTTACAGATTCTACTTAGTTTTATTAGTTGCGACCATAGTGGCTCAGCCTTTATTTCATTTCTGTATAGTTTAGACCTCACTTCACCTAATCTTTACAACTTCAGGTGAAAAATAGCCATTATTTGAAGATTTAGTAAAGATAGCCTATTCTTTGTCGTAGAATTTCAGTCTAATTGCGTAAAATATAGCGAACCTATTTTGGGGATTGCCCGACCTTACGTAAGTAACCAATTTTTACAATACCCAAGTAAAGGGATAGTTGGTAAAAATTATGGAAGGAATCTTTACCCAAACGAGAGCCGGTTGTGAATCTTGTATTTAATATTAATGCTTGTAAATTGAGGGAATAAAAAAATGAGAAATTATATGTCAAAAACGTGGAGAGATGTTACATCCAATCCTAGCGATTCTGATAGTAAGGCTAAAATCAACCAATATAGATTTCCCTTACTCATTATTCTAGCGGGCGTTTTATTTTCACTGTTTTTGCAATCGCAACTCCCAAATGATGTCTTTTTTAGTGGAGATGCTGGGCTTAAAGCTTTGTTAGCGAAACAATTTAGCAACGGGCAGTTTCGCTTTGACCTGAACTTACCTGTAGAAGACTGGGTTCGGAATCTTTGGCAAAGTGGATTATACCCGTTTCAAGAACCGTTTGTCTATAACAGATTTGGGCAGTACTTCATCACCTTTCCGTTTACTTTTCCCCTTGTTACCGCACCTTTCCAAGCGCTTTTCGGCTATAGAGGATTATACGTCGTTCCCTTGATTGCAACTTGGGCTGTATGGGTAAGTTTTTATTTTGCTTGCAGACGGTTGAAATTAAACGCTTTTAGCACAGCGATCGCGCTTGCAATCCTAATTTTTGCTTCCCCTTTATCTATCTATAGCGCGATGTATTGGGAACATAGCCTCGCTGTAGCGCTTTGCTTTCACGGAATGGCAACTTTATTAATACCGGGGACAGAAGGGTTGTCTAAAAAGGATGCTGTATTAAGTGGGATATTTATTGGCTTATCTGTTTGGTTTAGAGAAGAAATTCTAGGCATCGTCGCGTTTTTGGCTGTCCTGGTTTATGCTGCATCTTTTTTAAAATTAAAAAAAGTTCAGTTTTTAGCGAAAAGAAAGGAACTCTTTGTTGTCAGCACATTTTTGACGATTGCCATCTTCTTTGTGTTGAATACATTGATTTATAAGCATCCTCTAGGAATGCATTCCGTTCAGATAGTAGAGAAATTTTCGCTAGTCGATAGATTATTAGTGGCGGTGGCAAATTTTAATCAAATGAGTTCTGGCTTGTTTGAGTATTTTCCCCTAACCTTATTTGCAATTTTATATTTAGGAGTGAGTTTATTTAGCCGACAAAAGCTAAAACTAAGCTTGGGAATGACGGTTATCTATGCAATCTGTTTCTTATTTACTGTAGCGGTTGCGATAATGGTTCCGGCTGGTGCAGGAGGCAAGCAATGGGGACCTCGGTTTTTGCTGGTTTTGGTACCGCTAATTTGCTTGGTCGCAATCAAAGAGTTTGAATTTGTCCGGAGGTTGGCGAAAGGAAGTATTAAAAAGATAGGTACGGTTATTTTCTTGGTGCTTTTTATCATTGGGGTTTATAAAAACACCTACTCCGGCACAGCTTATCTCAGTAAAAATTATCAAGGCATTTCCCCAACTATTCAGTTCTTGCGATCGCAACCAGAAACAGTAGTCGCGATGTCCAACCAATATGTTGCTCAAGTTCTCCAAGCACCCCTACTTGAAAAAGTATTTTTCCTGACGAAAGAACCTCAGGATTTACAAACTTTGGGCGAGGCGTTACTTGAGCAGAAAAAAGAGAAGTTTATTTATGTCTGCTATTACACTCGTTCCTGCCAAATCTCTGAGAAAAAGCCTGAAGAGGTAAAGCTGCCTTTAAAAAACCAGCAGTTTACGATGGAATTCTTACCTTTAGGAAAATATGGGAATTATCCTATATTCCAGGCATCGATTGGGCAGCGATCGCCCGCAGCGCCAGCCTCATCCTCTTCTGCGGTTCCTGCCTTCAGCAATCGAAGATAAATTGTTAAGCTGTTTGCCCGTAGCGCCAGCCTCATCCTCTTCTGCGGTTCCTGCTTCATCCCTTTTAGAGGGAGGAAAATAGAAACTATCGAGTGCGTTAGAGGTTGGAATTCTCGCAATCGCACGCAATTTTGAGGAAAGTAGGCGATCGCTTTCCCAAGCCTGAGGCTGGCTGAATACCTTTATCGTATCGATCAGCACTTTGCCTCAGGCTGAACGTGAGGGGGTGTCAGGAAACCCAGCACCACTTGCACAGCACAAGCTAAAGCTACCAAACTAACGACTGTAATCGGTGACAAAGCCGCACCCGCGATCGCAATCACCAGAATAAAAGCCGCAGAACCCAAACGATAGGCGGCTAAAATCTTACGATGTCGCTTTGTCCCTAAAGTACAGGTAATCAGGTGAATCACCGCCAAGGCCATCAAACACATCGTCACAGCGCCGCAGATCAGCCATCGTTCGTTACTGGGTAACGCTCCTGCCGTTTTGCTGGACACGACAATATGTTCCACACCTACACCAGCAGCAGCAATGCCAATGGCGAGGGGTAAATGGGAATAGAGCCAGATTAAACCAAAGTTCAGGTTGCCAGTTCCCATCCTCCGCAGAGGTGAGCCATCCACGCTGTCAAAGTAGATCCACCACAGGCTAAAAGCAACTATCATCCCCAGCACAGCCACAGTGGCAGATGCAAGACCCCATTGCAGCTGAGAAACGCCTTTGACTACGCCAATCACCGCCTCACCCAACACGATAATCGTAAATAAGCCTAAACGTTCTGGGATGTGTGAAAAGCTCGGCGGCACCTTGGCAGCCAACTGTCTGGCGGTGAGAGGTGTGCCAAAGTCAATCAAAAATCCCAATCCCCAAAGCCAAAAACGCCAAGGAATTGGGACAAAAATTGAGATTAGCCAGATGGCGGCGGCGATGCTAAAGCCTATCACGTACCAAGTTGTCAACTTCCGCGCTGCCACCACAAAGTATCCAGCACTTAGATACTGGAAAATTAAAATACATCGAACAGTTACGTAGGAAAGGGCAAAGCCGTCGGAAGTTTTTCCTAAGCCGTAATGCACGTTTACTGCCAGCACTGCGATCGCAATCATTTGCAGTAATGTCAGCAGTCGGTGTCCTAAGTCGTCAGTATCGAACCGACTTGCGTAAAAAGTCGCCCCAACCCAAGACCACCAAATCGGCACAAACAGCAGCATATAACCCAAAAAACCCAGCAGCGAGACGTGTTCGTTGAGATTATGCGCCACTTCCGCGATCGCTGCCACAAATACCAAGTCATAAAAGAGTTCTAACCAAGTCGCGCGGCGTTCTTTTTCGTTCTCTTCAGGCGTCCGCAGGCGGGGAGGTTGCCACAAAGTTTTAATCATCTTGCACTCTCTAATTTCCGAGAGGATTATGCAGATAATATCCCATAGAAAATCGAATCTTTCTGTAGCGATCGCATTCAGCCGCCAATTGGTCTAAATCTGACTTGGCAAGGCTACCCATAGGCAAGTGAAGCATCGCATTCAACCAGCCGGGAATCCCGATGGTACAGATAAATCTTTTGCGTAAACAGATATTTTGCGCCCATGATAGTCGGGTCAAAAAGTCGCGCGATCGCCACCGGATACTACTACTCTTAAGGGAGTAAAACCCGCTCCAGTTCTAGGTCTCAGGTCTTTCAGTAGGCGTTTAAAATAGAAGTAAGGGACAAAATAAACATTCTTCTAAATGAAACTACAATCATCGGTTTTAGTCCATCTAGGATTCGGAAAATACGTGCGCTCCGACCAGGTGACAGCAATTATCCCCATTGAGGAAGAACGCGGACCGGGGCGGCGAACCTTCGTTCATCTACAGGGGGAAGCTGACCCGATTGTTGCCTCGCGGGCTGAAGACACTATCATTCGTGACTTGGTGCAAGAACCGCGTGAAGTCACCCAAGCGCGTCAACAGCAAGAAATTCTCCAAGATTTATTGGTGGATTTGAGCAACGTTAACTCAACGGTGCGTCGGATTAGCCGTGATGAAGGCGGTCTTGATCTGGAACTGTTGGAACGGCGCATCCGCCAAGTTTTAGAGAATTAAGGTCATCGGTAGGGGGCGATCGCGATCGCCCCTTACTTCAGCTCCAAATTGATCAATCCTGAGAACCTGACAGTATGCACGCGATCGCAGACAACATTTCCTCACCCGAAGCGCCATCCACTCGTTTGTGGATGCCGGAGCGAGTTTTATTCACACCCGCTGCCTTAGATGAGCCTTACGGTCAGCAGATACTTTCTCGCGTCCAGTCGCTTAATTTACCCATCGAAGAGTTGCCGCGAAATCGCCTTACTGGTTTGCGTGGCGAGAGCGATCGCGATACCTACAACATCGCCAAGCGTACCCTCGCCGTCGTCACCGCACCGCCTAGTTCCTTTAAACTCAGCCCCATCCCTCCATCGGCTGACTGGCAATTTCACCTCGCTGAAGGTTGTCCCGCACACTGCCAATACTGTTATTTAGCAGGTAGTTTATCAGGGCCACCCGTGATTCGCGTCTTTGCGAACTTACCGCAAATATTGGAGAATCTGGCAGCTTACGAAGGACAAAGTGACGCCACAAGTTTTGAGGTTAGCTGCTACACTGACCCTCTGGGTATTGAGCATTTAACAGGCAGCCTCGCTGAATGTATCCGCTACTTTGGCACGCGGACGAACGGATATCTGCGTTGGGTTTCCAAGTTTGATGCGGTGGATGAATTACTCGACTTGCCCCACAATGGTCACACCCGTTGTCGGATTAGTGTGAATGCCGATCCGGTGTCTCGTCGGTTTGAAGGCGGTACAGCGTCGGTAGCTTCCCGACTTCAAGCTTTACGGCGGTTAGCTTTACCTCGATCTTCTGGCGGTGGCGGGTATCCAGTGGGTTTAGTGATTGCGCCAATTATGCCTATCGAGGATTGGGAAATACATTACACTCGTTTGTTTGACTCGATTAGCGAAGCACTCGATTTTGATTGTGACTTGACTTTCGAGTTGATTTCCCACCGCTTCACGCCTGGCTCAAAAGAGGTTTTGCAAACTTGGTATCCCCAGTCAAAGCTGGACATGGATGAAGAAACACGCACTGTTAAGCGTAACAAGTTTGGCGGCACCAAGTATGTTTATGACACCGACACGATGAAGACGCTACGGCGCTTTTTTGAAAGTGAGATTACGAACCGCTTTCCCCAAAGTCGCCTTCTCTACTGGACTTAGGATTTCTAGCTAAATCTCATCTTATTCGCTGACCAAATTACAGGTCAGCTTTTTTATATTTTGAGCAAGTTTGCAAAGGGAGAGAATGCGATCGCTCTGGAGAGCTTAGCTTATCCAGGTGATTCTTTTTTTCGGCGTCTAAACACTCCAGTTTAGCTAATACTAAGCGATCGCACTGACTCACTTATATCTGCGACGAAGGAAAAGAAGCGATCGCGTAGTGTTGGGTTGCTATTAACTACTGGCTCCTGTGTCCTTCTGCTTCTGCATTTCAAAAGTTTCCATAAGAAAAATAGCTAGGGTTGCGCCTGTACCTACTACTAATCGAGCATGACGTGGAGTGATACCAGATTTGTGAACTTTACCATGTCCAGTACCATAAATATTTCTTAGTTCATCAACACCAATCACAACCTGTCCAATGTTATTCAGAGTTCTCTTGATAATCTCGGCTCCTTTCATATTTGAATCGATTTCGCTGGGACTAAGGTTTAAAACTCTTTGTGTACGTTTTAGTAATTTAGTCAGGTCGTCTTTTCCTATTTCTTCTCCAAAACCTTCAAGAATCGTTTTGAGAACACTTTCGATAAGTTCTTTTGTTGAACCTACGGCAAGTTCTGGATCGGACTCTACAGAACGACGAACCCGAGCGATGTGCTGATTCAGTTCAAAAGAGTTTGCTATTGCCATCTCCTCTGTAGTGTCAAGGAGAGGTTGTGTGTGTCCGTAAAGTTCTTCAAAGTCTTGAGGATTGTTTTCTTTTAGCCATTCTTGCAGCCTAATGAAGTCGATAATAATTTGTAAGTTGCCAGGGTCACGATCTAATAACTGTTCGATAACCTGAAAGATGCAGCTCCCGTAGTCCGGATCGCCAAAACGGTGACTTTGCAATAGTCTGTGGTGTTTATAAATAATATCCTTACCATTTGTAAGATAAGCTAGTTCATCCCAGTCCGATTCTAGGAACTCGGATTCTATACAACGCTTGATTGATAGAACAATTCTGTCTTTCTGCTTTGTTGATCCACTCATATATTTTTCTGTTTACCCAAAAAGTATAGGCTGATGATCGCACTTTTAAAGTGTGTTTAGTATTTCCTATTGTATTAATGATATACCCCGATCGCTCTACCTTCCCACACCCTTGACACTTTTGTAGTATAAATGTAGCATAAAGATTGCCGCACAAGTGGCAAATGTCTTTTCATGGCTCTGGTAAGGCAGAGTATTTGTCCTATGATTCCCCGAACGCGCATCCGTAATATTGGAATTTCTGCTCACATTGACTCTGGTAAAACAACCCTTAGCGAGCGGATTCTGTACTACACGGGCAAAATTTACAAGATTGGCGAAGTTCGGGGAGGTAGCGATCGCGCGACATTGGACTACATGGAGTTAGAGCAACAAAAAGGCATTACCATCACTTCAGCAGCGACAACTTGCGTATGGAATGATACGCAGATTAACCTGATCGATACTCCTGGACACGTGGACTTCACGATTGAAGTGGAGCGTGCTTTGCGGGTTCTTGATGGTGCGATTATGGTGCTGTGTGCGGTTGCTGGTGTGCAATCGCAATCTATCACAGTAGATAGGCAGATGAAGCGCTACCGAGTGCCGCGTATTGCCTTCATTAATAAGATGGATCGGACAGGTGCAAATCCTTTCCGAGTCGTGCGATCGCTGCGAGAAAAACTAGGTCTGAACCCGGTACTGCTTCAGTATCCTATTGGCAGCGAGGATAAGTTTGAAGGCGTCATTGATTTGATTGAAATGACGGCAAACTATTTTGCTGGAGAAAAAGGCGAAATTCGCGTGATTCAGTCAATTCCCGAACAGTTACGGGATGAGGCAAAAGAAGCACGAGAGAAGATGCTCGATCAACTCTCTATGTTCTCCGAATCGATGATGGGGATGCTACTAGGGGGCGAAGAAATTCCCAAAGAAATGATTTGGGAAACCCTTCGTCGAGCAACTTTAAGCTTGCAATTAACGCCAGTTCTGATGGGTTCCGCCTTCAAAAATAAGGGGGTTCAGAACTTATTAGATGCTGTTGCTCTTTACTTGCCGTCACCAGTGGATAGAGAGGTGGTGAAAGCGATCGCGATTGCGACGAATGAGCCGATTCATGTCTATCCAGACACGGAAGCCGCACTGGTTGCCTTGGCTTTCAAAATCGCCAAAGATGAGTACGGACAACTGACTTATACCCGCATCTATTCCGGGACGCTGCGCGAGGGACAACGCATCTACAACACTCGCACTAACCAACGAGTGCTAGTGAGCCAAATTGTGCGGATGCACGCGAACAAACGCGAGGAGGTCGAAAGTGCCGCCGCTGGGGACATTGTAGCTTTGCTGGGTGTAGACTGCGCTTCTGGCGATACGTTCTGCTCGGAAGGAACCAACCTCTCTTTAGAGGGGATATTTGTGCCAGAACCCGTGATGACGCTAGCGATCGCGCCCAAGAAACGGGAAGATGCCGATCAAATGTCAAAAGCGCTCAATCGCTTTACACGGGAAGATCCCACCTTCCGCGTCAGCATCGATCCGGAGTCCAAGGAGACCCTAATTTCGGGGATGGGCGAACTGCATCTAGAAATCTACATCGAACGCATGAAGCGGGAATACAACGCCGAAGTTAACGTCGGTGCGCCCGCCGTAGCTTACCGCGAAACCGTTACCCAGTCGGCAACCTTCGACTACAGGCTCAAGAAGCAAGGCGGTGGCCCCGGTCAATATGCTCATGTTATCGGTCGGATTGAACCCTGTGAAGACCCGTTTGCGTTCGAGAATCGGGTGGTTGGGGGTGCGATTCCCAAAGAATTCATCCCCGCTTGCGAGAAAGGTTTCCGCGAAGCGATCGCTAGCGGACATCTCATCGGTTATCCGATTGTTGGTGTCAAAGCGATACTAGAAGCGGGTTCCTACCACGCGATTGACTCTTCGGAAATGGCATTCCGAACTGCGGCTAGTCTTGCACTCAAGCAAGCCTTTGCCAAAGCAACGCCAGTCATCCTCGAACCGATTATGCTCGTGGAAGTGGAGACACCGAACGAGTTTGTGGGGCGAGTGCAGGGCGATCTCTCGTCTCGTCGCGGCGTCCTGCTGGGTTCTGAGACGATGGAAAATTACGCTGTCATCCGTGCCGAAGTGCCGTTCGTGGAAATGTTCGGTTATTCTGCACAGTTGCGATCGCTTTCTTCCGGTCAAGCTAACTTCTCAATGGAGTTCGTCTCCAATAAGCCGGTACCCGTGAATCTGCAACAGCAACTGATGGAAAATGCCGCCCATCTGCGCGGCTAAAGCCTTCATCTGAAAATAGGACTAAGGAGTGTTCGCGTAGCGGCACTCTCTTCACTCTCTTCGCGGACTGAGGACTAAATTTTAGTTCTCAGTCTTTTCTTTGCACTCATAAAATGGAGTAACACACTCAAGGAGTGCTTGATGAGCCAGACCACTACCGATCGAGTCCGTTGGACAGTTGCCGATCTGGAGTTGTTGCCAGATAACGGGAATCGCTATGAGATTGTGGATGGAGAATTATTTGTGACACGCGCACCACACTGGGGTCATCAAAGGGTATGTAGCAACATTTGTACAGAGTTGAATTTTTGGTCGCGACAGACTGGTTTAGGAGAATCTGCAAGTGGTGCTGGCATCATTTTTACGGATGCTGATAACGTGATTCCTGACGTAGTTTGGGCAAGTAAGGAACGATTAGCTGCTGTGCTAGATGATGCAGGGCATTTAACCGCAGCACCAGAGTTGGTGGTTGAAGTGCTATCTCCAGGCGAGGAGAATGAACGCAGAGATAGACAGGTGAAACTGAAACTCTACGCATCGCAGGGAGCCAGGGAATACTGGATAGTTGATTGGCGTTTGCAGCAAATTCAGATTTATCGACGAGAGGGGGCAACACTGGTGCTAACAGCAACATTATTTGCCAGCGATGAACTGACTTCGCCATTGCTTCCCGGTTTTACTTGTCCTGTGGCGCGGTTGTTTAGTTAGAAGTTAGCGGAAATTAGCGATCGCAATTTGCCTTGAATTGCAAACCCAAGCTGAATTGAATAGCCCAACGAAAAATCGCTGGATGTCATTTTTGCAGAAACAGTTATCGGCAGCGATCGTCGTACCTAAAAATTTTTCTAAAACCCAAAGCAATTGCCAATTTCAAAAGATGCTTCACTGCTACGGTTACTGCTGCCAGCATAAGGCCAATCGTAATGATTAGTATTTGCCTTTTTGCTTTTATCTTTAATATCAGGCAAACTTAGTTTAAATAACTTCATAGAAATGCTTATTTTTTAAAACACTATTGACAAATTAATTGATATATGTAGAAAATGCCTGCGGGCGTCTGTCGCCAGTGCTTGACGGGAAGCGAATCAGGATTAGGGGAAATCTCAAAGTGAACATTCTGCTAGTGGAAGATGATGAGCGTTTGGCACAAGCTCTCACCAAAACCCTCAGCGATCGCAATTATATAATGGACCGGGCAGCCGATGGGCAAGCAGGCTGGCAATTTGCACGGGCTGGTACTTATGACTTAATTTTGCTAGATGTGATGCTGCCTACACTTGATGGCATCAGTCTTTGTCAGCGGCTACGTTCTTTGGGGCGGTTGATGCCGATTCTCTTATACGCTGCCCATGAAATTGATGGCGATAAAGTCATTGCGCTGGATGCTGGTGCGGATGATTATGTCCTCAAACCCTTTGATTTAGAAGAAGTAGCGGCTCGTGTCCGCACTCTCCTGTGTCATTGCTGTTTATTAAAGCCGCCAATTCTGAAGAATGGCAGCCTAGGTCTTGACCCGCCTACCTTAGAGGGACGCTATGAAGGGAAAAACTTGCATCTTACCCCCAAACAGTATGCGCTACTAGAACTGTTTGTGCGCTGTCCGAATCAAGTCTTTAGCCGCAGCGAGCTTCTGGAACACCTGTGGTCGTTTGAGCAACCACCCGCTGAAGAAACCGTCCGATCTCACATTAAAGGGTTGCGGCAAAAACTGAGAGCCGCGGGCGCTCCCACCGATCTGATTGAGACGGTTTATGGGCTAGGATATCGCCTCAAGCCAGCTCAATCTCATCCTCCAACACAAGCGGTATCCTCCGCCCTACACCAGCCGCCGACGCTTGCTCAAACGCAGGCAGCAGTGATGAAAGTTTGGGAGCGCTTGCAAGGAGAGATTATCTCTCGGATAGATGTTGTTGAGGAGGCAACGACTGCCTTATTGAGAGACGAATTGGGGTTGGAACAGCGCCACCGAGCAGTTTGGGCAGCTCACAAGCTAGCAGGTTCTTTAGGGATGTTTGGCTTTCCGTGGGGTTCTCAACTAGCTCGTCAGATTGAACATAGCTTTCAACCAGAGACGCCATTGGATCGGGACATAGCGCAACACTTGTGCGAATTAGTTGCGGATCTCCGATGCGAACTGCGGCAGCCTCCAGCAATCGGGCGCAAAATTCGCTCGGTGTCGGTGGATGTAGAAATGCAAGATAGATTGTCTCAGATTAAATCTGGTTGATTGAGCCTAACGGAGTTCTTGGCTCATTCCAATCCGGCTGGCTAACCCAGATTAAAATCTCCGATAAGTAAAAATAATTTTCAGATGCGTTGCGTCCGTTGTTTCCTGAAATTCTTGCTGGCTTTTTTACCGCTCACCTTACCCGTTAAAGCTCAACAAATGGAAGTAACTGATAGCGATCGCCTGATTATCCGTTCTGTGATTTCTAACCAACTGGAAGCGTTTCAGAAAGACGATGCTGAAGGAGCTTTCTCCTTTGCTAGCGCAGAAATTCAAGCTCAATTCGGGACGCCAGACAACTTTTTAAGGATGGTGAAGGCTGCTTATCAACCAGTTCATCGTCCTCGTTCCGTGATGTTTGAGAACATGACCACAATTGAAGGATTCCCAGCTCAGCAAGTGCTTCTACTCGATCGAGATGGGAATTTGATCAGGGCACTTTATCTGATGAAAAAGCAATCTCAGGGTAAATGGAAAATTACTGGGTGTTATTTAGTGCCAGTAAAAGGAGAAACGGTTTGAATAGAAAATTGGTAAGAAGAGTTTTGAGTTTTGATGTGAGAAGATAGTGTTTAAGATGAAATCAAAAAAAGATAAATTTATACTTATAAATCTATGAGTTCGTCTATTTCCTCCCAAACACCTCGCCCCCCACTGCTACCGACACAAGCTTTGGCGGTAAAATCATTTCACTGGATCAACATTATTAGCTTGCTTTTAATGATTACCAGCGGACTACAGATTTACAATGCTAATCCGGTTTTTGGCGGACGCGGTGGTTGGCATTTTCCACCCTTGTTTTTGCTAGGCGGCTGGCTTGCTGGAGGTAGACACTGGCATTTTGCTGCCATGTGGCTATTTGCTCTAAATTTAGTTTGGTACGGGATTTATATTTTGATAACTCGGCGCTGGAAGCATCGATTTGTAGGTGAGAAGGATGTGAAGGCACTGCAATTGAGCCACAACCCCAAGCGCATTGCTTATGCTTGGCATCGAATTGCTTACACCGCGATTATTCCGATTTTACTGCTCGCTTTGCTAAGCGGACTGGGAATGTATAAACCAGCTCAATTTCACTGGATTGTTGATTTATTTGGCGATTGGCAAGCATTGCGAATTGTTCACTTTATGAGTGTGCCAACTGTCATACTCTTTGCAATGGTTCACTCTTGGCTAGCTCTTAAAGTAGGAGGTTCTCGTTTAATTGATTCTATGTTCTGGTAGCGGTATTTTATAATGAGCTGTAGGTTGGATTACAACAATCCTAAAGCTCATTATCAATCTAGTTTCCTTCTTTAAAATGAGTTCACTGGGTTTCTTACAGGAACTCTTAAAGGAGGAGGTTGCTATTTAAGTTATTGAATATTTTAGTAGAGATATTTTATGAACTTGATTCAAGTTCCCCGTCGCAGATTTCTGCAATTCTCAGGAATTTCTAGTATTAGCTTACTTCTGGGGGGTTGTGCGTTCAGCGTGTTTGAGGGGATTGCAGGTAAAGCTTTTGAACCCCTCAACCAAAGTGTTGAAGAGTTACTGCTAAATCCGCAAAAACCTGTACCTGAATTTCCTGCTAGCCAGATTGAGCCAGATGCTTTAATTATTAATACATTTGACTTTACGCCACAAATAGACCCTGTTGCGTTTCGCCTAAATGTAAATGGCGAGGTTAATAATCCTTTGAGTCTTAGTATGGCGGATCTTCAGCAAATGCCTTTATCCTCAATGACAATTCGCCATGTCTGCGTCGAAGGTTGGGCGGCAATTGTGCAGTGGGGGGGAATCCAACTGCGGGAAATTGTATCTCTAGCGCAACCAAAAGCGAATGTCCGCTATGCTTACTTTAAATCGGCGGATGGTTATTACGAAAGTTGGGATATCGCTTCTGCGTTGCATCCCCAAACTCTCATGGCGTATCAAAAAAATAGTCAACCTTTATCGGTTGAAAATGGTGCCCCTCTACGTCTAGCTTCCCCGATTAAACTCGGCTACAAGCAAAGCAAATGGGTGACAAGCATTACGCTAGTTGGCGATTTGTTACCTTATAAGGGCTATTGGGAAGATCAAGGTTATGAATGGTTCGCAGGGCTATAGTTGCAGCCTGCGGTTTCACACTTCAATTTTTATCTTGAACTTTTATACGAATGGTAGATGCAAGGCTCTGGCAATTATTTTAAAGCTATTTTCAAAGCCATAAAATAACTATGTATAGCAAGATTGAGAATTCCCGAATCATACTTCAATCAAAAAATATCAATCTTGCTCCAAGCGATCGCGTTCTTTGATCTCATTGCATTGAAAGTGTAGGGGAGTCTCTGATACTCCCCTACTGACGAGGCGTATACTACTTACCTGTCGTCTATTACAACGCAATTTTCACTTCCTTGAAAATTAATCAGTTGCCCAAGACTTGCCCAAGAGCTGCGATCGCAGATTGAGCATTGTGAATCTGCCGAACGAAGTGGCAGATGTAGCGCTACTTAAGCGGCGCGGCGAGTGAGTAAGTTCCACAGGAAGACTGCAACAATTGCGCCTAAAACAGCGACAATGATTCCAGGAATGCTCAAGCTAGAAGCTGCTAATTGTAGAGTCCCCGTTTGCAGGAAAGTACCGATACTACCGCCTACGAAAGCTCCAATGATTCCTAGTACGATGGTTCCTAGAATACCACCGCCTTGATGACCCGGATAAATAGCTTTAGCAATTGCACCAGCAATCAGACCTAAAACGATCCAAGCAATAATGTTCATGGTTCTGATTCCTTAATAGTCTCTTCTTTACATTTACAGATTAACAGTTCAAATAGAGCAATCCTATCTGCCACACGATATAAGTGTCTTTACCCCAAAAGATAGGCAAACGGTATTCTTTTCACGTTCAGGTTCCTACAGCGCTAATTCCTCTATATGATTGCACCGAACTTTCCAGTCAATTAATAATATTTAACATTGGGGTAAAAGAAGATAAACGCTTAGGTTCAAGCTCTAGAATTGCCTTTATCCTACAAAAAAATTAAATAAAGCATCCTTCGGACTGATGTTAGATTGCCGAGCAGTATGATAATCTCCGGACGAATAAATCGGGGGAATAAGCAGTGAGAGCGCTGATCCGGCTGGGAATTGCACTGTTACTTATGCTATTTGGGTTAGTTAGTTACTGCACTACGACAGTCGAGAACCCGGTAACTGGGGAAAAGCAGCGGGTGCAACTTTCGCCAAAGGAGGAAGTCGTCCTAGGACTGCAAGCGCGATCGCAAATGGCGGCGAAATTTGGCGGTCTGTACCCAGATCCGGCGCTACAAAACTATATTGACAAAGTAGGAAATGAGGTAGTGCAGGAGTCAAAGGCGAAGACTTCCGGCTATCCCTTTGAATTTCATCTGCTGCGCGACCCTCAAACGATTAATGCCTTCGCGTTGCCGGGAGGACAAATTTTTATTACTGCGGGTTTGCTGCGTCGTCTTTCTTCTGAAGCACAACTGGCGTCTGTGTTGGGGCACGAGGTCGGGCACGTTGTGGGACGACACGGGGCGGAACGCTTGGCAAAGCAGCAACTTGGTACAGCACTGGTAACAGCGGTTGGAGTTGCGGCGAGTGACGACCAAGGTGGCGGTCGGCAGGCACAAGTGATTGCCCAAGCAGTGAACCAGATTGTCAATCTGCGCTACGGACGGGAGGACGAACTAGAAAGCGATCGCCTTGGCGTTCAGTTTATGGCGCAAGCTGGATACAACCCTAAAGCTAGTGTTGAAGTGATGCAGATTCTGGCGAGTGCCAGGAGTGGCGGTCAATCTCCGGAGTTTTTCAGCACCCACCCCAACCCTGAGAACCGAATTCAAAAACTACAAGCTTTGATCTCTCAAACCTATCCCAACGGCGTTCCACCACAATTGGAGATTGGACGCGAGGAATTTGCTCAGTCTGTGCGATCGCGTTTGCCACCCGCAACTCAGTAGCGACCGGGAAACTCACCCTTACAGCCCTCAGCCCTTCAAGACAGCACATTCCGAGTGTAGCCCCACTTCCCGCCGCTGAAAGACAATTCCCCATTCTCACCGGAACGCCACGATCCACCAATATTAACCAGCGCCAATCCTTGGGAAAAGGATTGCGCGTTGTCAAATTCTGTAGGAATGACCAGCTTTCCTATCTTGTTAATATAGCCCCACTTGCCAGCAATTTTGACTGCTGCTAGCCCTTCTACAAAAGACTCAGCATCCTCAAATTGCGGCAAAATTACCACCTTCCCAGTTTTATCGATATACTGCCATTTCCCAGCAAGTTTTACCGCTGCTAATTTTTCTGAAAAAGATTTAGCGTCCTCAAATTGTGGCAATATTACCAGCTTTCCCGTCGTGTCAATATAACCATATTTTCCACCAACACCAATGCGTGCCATTCCTTCCGAAAAGGCATAAGCGCTATCAAATTGCGGAGGAATTGTGAGGGTGTTTGGATTAAAAATAGTTTGGAAGCGAAGCAGAAAGTTGTTGATCCAACCCTGAGGAGCATCTAGCGCCTTAGTGTTCCTCCGATCGATGTAGCCCCACTTGTTCTCTATCTTGACTGCTGCCAACCCTTCTGAAAAAGACTTAGCTTCATCAAATTGCAGCGGAATGACGAGTTTCCCCGTATTATCGAGATAACCATATTTGCTACCAATTTTTATCGCTGCCATCCCTTCTCTAAAATACTCAGCGCTATCAAATTGGAATCGGCTAATCAATTTTCCAGTAGTATCAATAAAGCTCCACTTGTAGCCCATTTTGACCCGCGCCAGCCCGCTATGAAAAGAATCCACCCAGTCAAATTGGGGCTGGCTGACACTTTTCCCGGTCGTGTCGATATAGCTATATTTGCCACCAATTCTGCGATTGGTAAAGCCAAGCTGTTTTAATTGTGAGGGATTAAAGGGTGCAGGCTGGGAGTAGGGGCCAGAACGCAAGGCTTTCGCTAAGGCATCGTTGTCTTCTCGCAGACCTTCGTAGAAGAAGAAAACTTCGCCTTGGATGCCACGAAAGCGATTGTAAGCGATCGCTTGCAACAAGTATTCGGCGCTGATGCGATATCCCCCGACTTTGAGTAAAATACCGGGTATCAGGGTTGGTAGTTGTGCGGCGGTAAATTGCTGGGCGACAAGACTATCAACCAGTTGTTTGTAACTAGAGAAATCCCGGCGATACAACTGTGGATGCATCATATCAACCAACCCGCGATCGCTCCAAGCTTTGGGATCTTGCAGATATTCTTGAAGTGCCCAACCGTGGGGACTCGGTGCCAGTGAAATCAGCAAGTCTGGCTTAATATTAATGACTTCTTGGTAGAGACGAGTTAAAAAATCGGTGAGAATATCCGCACGCCACTGAAGCCATTGCGGATCTTTTGGGTTTTGCGGAGGATTTTGGAGGAACTGCTGAAAGTAGCGATCGCTTGTTCGTCGATCGTAGCCCCCTTCGCTTGGAAGTGCAGGCAGGCGATCGTCCCCTTGAATGCCGCTAATATCGTAATTTTTGACAACTTCTAGCACTAAATTGAGTAGGAATTCCTGCACTTCAGAATCAAGGGCATTCATCCACTCGAAACTGTTCTTTTTAACTAAATTCCCGCTGTTATCGCGGGCACCCCAATCAGGTTTTTTCGCTAAAATATGCCCGCCATTTTGATTGTAAGAAGCGGCGAATCCGTATTCAAACCAGGGAATCACCGTAAGTCCAACTCGACGCGCCTCAGTTACCATTTCAGCTAAGGGATCGCGATCGCGATATCGCGGATCAATTTCGACCCCAAAATTGTCTCGCATCACTTTACTGGGATATAGCGTAAAGGCACTATTCCAAATAACAGGAAAAACCACATTGAACCCAGTTTGAGCGAGGAAATCCATCGCCGCAGCAATGTTTTGCCGAGAATTCAGGACTTTGCTATCTGTCGTGGTAATCCAGACACCGCGAGTTTCCATTACTGCCTCTTTGGCGCGTATTGTCTAACCAGTGCCACTCCTTCAGAAAAAGCATCCGCTTCATCAAATTGTGGCGAGATTACGAGTTTACCTGTTTTATCGATATAACCCCACTTGTCAGCAATTTTGACTCGTGCCAATCCTTCCGAAAAAGCTTCAGCTTCATCAAATTGCGGTTGAATCACCACAAATTCCATCCCTGGAATATACTGCAAGGGCACGCCAGGAATACTCAAAGCGCGACAAATCAAAGCCGCAATCTCGCCTCTCGTGGCATTCTGATTGGGGTTAAAGCGTCGGACATTCGGATAATTGACGACGAGATATTTTTCGGTTGCAGATGCGATCGCGCCAATTGCATAATTGGGAATCTGCGCCGCATCCTCAAAATACTTTTTTAATATTTCGCTAGGATTTGTGGGAGCGCCATACTTCAACCCCGACACCAAAGCCACTAAAGCTTGCACTCGCGGAATCGGCTGGCTGGGCTTAAATGTGCGATCTGGATAGCCAGACAAAAAACCAGCCCGATAAACAATTTGAATCGCCTGATAAGCCCAATGACTTGAAGGTACATCCACAAAGTTAATCGCATTCCGAATCGGGACAGTATTGGGAAACGCTTTTCGCACCAGCGCCGCAAACTCTGCCCGCGTCACCTGTGCATTCGGACGAAAACTGCCATCTGGGTAGCCGCTAATTAGATTTCGTTCATGTAGTTGTTTGATACACTCTTGCGCCCAATGGTTTTGAATATCAGAAAAGATAAGCTCGTTCAACTTGACTAACTCCTGAATTCTAATTTACCTATTAATACAATTCTCATATTTAAAGACAAAATATTTGCTCCACCCTATATTCTTTGGCAAAAGGTAGAATCTTATCCTAGCCCCCCTTAAAAAGGGGGGTTGGGGGATTTCTAATAATCAAGCATCAATAATGATCGTCTTGATTAACAATTTTAATCTTGCTAGCGGCTTTAGTCGCTTTATTCCGCGCCTCTTGGACATTACTTGCTTTCGCCAAAGCGACTCCCATTCTGCGGTTAGGGCGAGAATTTGGCTTTCCAAATAACCGGATATCTACATTCGGTTCAGATAAAGCCTCTTGCACCTCCATAAAAGCGATTGAATTTGAATGCTTACTTGCCAGAATTACTGCACTTGCTGAATCCCCTAATAGTTCTATTTTAGGGATTGGTAAGCCTAAAACCGCTCTTAGATGCAATTCAAATTCATTCAAATTTTGAGAAATTAATGTCACCATTCCCGTATCATGAGGTCTGGGAGAAAGTTCGGAAAAAATTACAGAATCCTTGGTAATAAAGAACTCCACCCCGAAGATTCCAGCGCCTCCCAAAGCATCAGTAACTTTTTGCGCGATCGCCTGCGCTTCCAAAAGCAAGTTTTCTGGCATTGCTGCGGGTTGCCAAGATTCTTGATAATCCCCCCTTTCTTGACGATGACCAATAGGAGGACAGAAAATAGTTGGAGCATTCCACTGCTTAATCGTTAGCAAGGTTATTTCTAATTCAAAGGGAATGAACTCTTCGACAATAATTTTTTGAGTATCTCCTCTAGAACCTTCAATTGCGTACTTCCATGCCGCTTCAACTTCATCGCTCGAATTGACAACCGATTGACCTTTTCCAGAGGATGACATCACAGGTTTCACTACATTGGGAAACCCAATTTTGTCGCAAGCATCAATAAATTCCTCCAGCGTTGTTGCATACGCATATTTAGCAGTTATAAGTCCTAATTGCTGATGGGCAAGTTCTCTAATTCGGTCTCGATTCATCGTGTAATGGGTAGCAGTAGCAGTTGGAATGACTGTAAACCCTCTCTTTTCAAATTCAATCAGTTTCTCCGTCCTAATCGCTTCAATTTCTGGAATAATTAAATTTGGCTGATGTTTTTGCACGACGGCTTCTAGGTCATCAGCACTGAGCATAGAAATTACTTCAAATTCATCAGCTACTTGCATTGCTGGAGCATTATGATAGCGATCCACTGCAATGACATGGTTGCCCAGACGTTGAGCAGCAATGACAAATTCTTTGCCTAGTTCTCCCGAACCAAGTAGCATAATTTTTTGAGGAAGCTTGAGAGAGGGTCCCATTGATTTTTTGACTTTGAGCTATCAGATTTCGCCAATTCATTGTAAAACTAAGCAGCGCTATTTAGATCGCGATCGCCTAAAATTTATACATTATCCTTTCCTAACCTTCTTCTGTCACTTTCCGAAGTAAGCAAGTAGTAAATAAGTAAAATTATCCAGAAGCATAGCAGGGTTTAAATTGATTCATTGCAGCAATTAAATGATTAAATCCTAGTAATAAATGTGAATCAGGGAAAATGTTTAGCCAGGGATAAATCATCCAAAATAGTAAGAGTAGTTGAATAATTAGACGCCAATTATTTATAGTATTCTTCCATCCGCATTCATGGTTCTATTGCTGATGATTTGAAAAATCAATAGAACTAGTTTCTTTTACCTCAGTCTCAATTTTACAAGATTGATTTAAGCCTAAAAAGGCTGGAGAATTTAAACTAATCATTGTGTAAACACAAAAAATTAGTTCCCACCATCTCTCAATATGTTGGAAATTCGTGAAACGGTAATCTGTCCAGCCCAGTTCCTGCTTACACTGTCGAAAACCATATTCCACCCAAGTTCTTAATCCATACAGGTTACCTAAAATTTTCTTCAGGTTCCCTTGCAGATTTGTCATTATGAAAGAAGTAGAATTCTCCGGCATGGTTTCTGGGTCTGTAGTTATTTCCCAGTGAGTTATGGCTCTCTTTTTACCATAGATTATTTCTCTAATATATCTAATTTCTGATTTTTGATCGCTAGAGGTTCTTTCAAATCTACACCACTTGTTCGCCCTCACCCCCTGACCTACTGGTAGCCAAACTCCATGATTACTTCTTATTGCTACGACATAATCTAATTTGTATTCAGCGAGTTTTCTAATGAATTGACTACTTTCACCATATAAGCTATCAGCTAGTACTAATTCAATAATAAACCCTGATTCAATTAATTCAGTAATAATTTCTAATGCCAACTCTATTTTCGTTTTATATTTATCCTCTGGTTTTAGCGTCCCTTTTGGTTTGAATACTTTTACACTTAATGGAAAAGTTATATTAGAGTCAACTCCATAGGCATTGACGGAAACTATCCCATTCTCCACTTTCCCCACACTTCCTAAATATTGTCTTGCTACATAATCGGTCTTTTTCCCTTTCTTCCTATCTCCTGTTTCATCTATTACTACCGTAATCGCCTGCCCATTTAGTGCTTTCTTGAGTTTATTTAATCTTCGGTGTTTTAATTTATCTCCTGACCAATCTGAGTTGGCTAGAAAATGATGTAATGACTGGGCGGAGTTTATACTTACGACTTTTGCTATCTCTGGTAATGATTTTCTTTTGATTGGTGACATTATTCCCAGATGTAAATATTTGAAGCACTCATAATTTCTTACTTCTTTAAATAGGTCTTTATACTCGGCACAATATTCATCTATAATGGCAACTGTTGGGTGAACATCTCTTGCCAAATGTTTCAGGATTTGTAATTCTACATCCATTGCCCTACTTACCTTTCAGGGTTTTCTTTTTTTCTTCTTTTATTCAGAATACCCGGAAAGTGACAGAAGAGGGATAATTCTCATCGGAGTTTGAGTATCATCCAAACAGGAAGTAACCCTACAACTCTCGGTTATGAGTGTACTTGTTTGACTGGATGCTAGAGACTTTTTCTACAGTTAGGGAAAGTTTAGTAGGAGAGAAATAAAAAAAAGGCGATCGCGTTAAACGCGATCGCCTTTTTTCTTTGGGTTAAGAGTTATGGGTCAAGAGCCATTGATAGACTCACGACGAATAACTCATGACTAATGATTAAAGACTCAGATTACTTAGTTTCCGTCACCCGCCAGCTGAGTTTTAGATTGATCCAGAAATTCCACAAAGTCACCGCAGCGATCGCAATTAGCTTCGCAACGTATTGATTCACACCCAGGACATTGAACAGCAAATTCAGGATCAAAAGGTTTAATACCAGCCCACTCAGACAGACCAGATTAAATTTCAACAGCCGCTTGAACCGCTTGTTCCATCCCTGTTGGCGACTGGAAATGTCAGCAAAAGTCCAGCTGTCATTCCACAAGAAATTATTGATAATTGCCAACTCCGAAGCCAAAGCTGCACTGCTCGTCAGTCCCAATCCCACTTGGGTACGCAGCAGATAAAAGACTGCCATATCTACAAATACGCCGCTGAAACCGACTGCACCAAATCGGAGAAATCGACCAATGGGCCAGCGGGAAAGGCGTAACCTCAGTAGATGCCGCAGATAATCTACATATTGCTTCGCACTGACCTTACTTTCCCCCGCTTGGCGTTCTTGAAACACGTAGCCTGCTTCAGCAATCCAACGGATATCGCCCCGACCCAGCACCTCAATTAAAATTTTGTAACCCACCGGACTCAGTGTTTTGCCCACCAAGCACTCGCGGCGTACCAAAAAGTAACCACTCATCGGATCGGAGACACGACCCACTACTCCAGGCAGCAGTATTAACCCCAGCATCTGGGCACCGCGAGATAAAAATCTACGTATAATACTCCAGTCGCTGACGCCGCCACCTTCCACATGGCGACTAGCCGCCGCCAAATCTGCGCCCCGATCCATTTTCGCTAACAGCTGCAATAACAACTCTGGTGGATGCTGGAGATCGGCATCAATTACGCCTAATATCTCTCCCCGCGCTGCCTGCCAGCCGCGAATTACCGCTGTCGAAAGTCCCCGTTCTTCAATCCGCCGCATCACTCGCAGATGCGGATACTCCAACATCAGAACCTGAGCGATTTCCCAAGTTCCGTCGGGGCTATTATCATCGACCACAATCAGTTCATAGTCATTCGGGATAGCTCCATCCAACAGCTGAGTCAGTAATCGGACAATCTCCCGGATGTTGTCCCCTTCGTTATAGGTAGGAACCACTAAAGAAAAACGGAGTGGGCGTGTATGGGCGTACCCACGCTCTTCCCCTAATTTCTCGAAATTCTTAGAGCCTGCTAAAGCCGTGGGAAGACCTAATTCAGCGATTTGCAATGATTCTGATGGAACCCGCAATAGGGGTGGCAATCCAGGAAGCGTGGGATTGTTTTTAATATCTTTGCGGCTTTCCACCATATATCTTTATTCCTCTTTAAAGTCAATAAAATCAAATACTTGCAGCTAAACTTAGAGCCTGAGCGATGTTCTCAGATTCAGCCTGTCCAGACTTCAGAGAAATCTGACCCTCTAATCTTGAGATCCTTAAAAAGATCCGTAAAAATTAGCGGCTCCTGTCAGGTACGCAAACTTACGGTTTTAGGGCTGCTCTATACTACGCAACAAGTACTTAATACCACATCCGTACGGCAGTATCTTTACTTAATCTTTAAATTAGTAAGTAGATTTACAGGTCAACCTGTAAAGATTGAGTGAAATGATATCTAAGCTACTGCAAATGTTACAAGATTGATGTAAAAGAGCAAATCAATTTTCTTCAGTAAGACTCGCAAGAGATTACCTTTTTACTTAGAAAAGAGATTTTAATAAATTGTAATATATAAGTCAGTAAAAATTCGCATAAAAAAGTCTGCTGACACAATAACTTGATTTGAATATCCGTAAATTTGCTCAAGATTGCATCTTTTCTCAAGTTACACTAATGGGCAACTTTTTATTAGCCTCTTTTTTCAGGACGATAGAGAATCGAAATGTCAAGCAAATTTTGACAAGATCCTCCAGTCCCCGCTGCATTAGGGGAGAAATTCCAAAAATTGCACGCTGGATTTAATTTTTGATCTTTAATTGTTTTTGTAGAGATTGGCGCATCACGTCCACTGGCGGCTCGCGGTTTAACCAGATTTTCAGGGCGGCGGCTCCTTGTTGGACGAGCATTTCCAGTCCATCAACGATAATTGCGCCTTGTCTTTGTGCTTGTTGCAGAAACCGGGTAGGGTTGGGTTTGTAAATTAGATCGTAAGCGATCGCGCCTTCTGACAAGTTGGCGATCGCTTCTGCATCTAAAGGAGACTCGTCAACCTTCGGGTACATCCCAACAGGAGTTGTATTGACTAACAAAGATGCTTGAGAAATCAGATTCGGTAGTTCTTCCCAAGAATGAATGCTGATTTCCACTGGTAAGGATGAATTGCGCCAGCTATTTTGAAAGGCGGTTAAATTCTCCCGGTTTCGCCCAACAACATGGATTTGGGCACAACCTAGTTTTTTACAACCAGCAACTACTGCCCGCGCCGCACCACCATTGCCTAAAATGACCGCTACACTTTGGCTCCAATCGCCCTTGTCAGCTTCTAGGGGGGCGAGGAAGCCTTCAACATCCGTATTCGTGCCCATCCATCCCTTATCCGTCTTCGTAACGGTGTTGACGGCTCCTATCGCTTGGGCAATGTCTGATACTTCTGATAGCAGGGGGATAATTGCCTGTTTGTGGGGAATGGTAACGCTAAAGCCCACAAAATTATCCATTGCGGCAAAACCGGCGATCGCTTTCTCTAAATCTTCCGGCGCGACCGACAAAGGTACATAAACGTAATCTAATCCTAAATGAGCGATCGCCGCATTGTGCATCACCGGCGATAGGGAATGCCCGATGGGATGACCAATCACCCCTAAAAGTTTGGTTGTACCTTGAATCATCTGCATTTGGAAAAGTTGGTAACAAGCATCGCTTCTTACTACCATACGGCTATCGGAAATCTTGTTGACAAGCAATTAAGAGCGACTTGTCACGGGGATGAGAAAAATCATTAACGACCGACAACTGACAACAGATAAATAACCAAGCTCAGCAAAACTGAGTTGTATGCCAAAATCAGGATTGATGCATACTGAGCGACCATGCTGGGAACACAACTGGGAGGGCGCTATAAAGTTGTCAAAGTCCTAGGAGCTGGAGGATTTAGTCAAACTTACATTGCCGAGGATACGCAGCGACCGAGAAACCCTAAGTGTGTTGTCAAGCACCTCAAACCTGCTCGTCAAGATCCTGCTTTTTTGCAGGTGGCTCGACGGATGTTCAAAACCGAGGCAAAAACGCTTGAAAAACTGGGCCACCACCAACAAATCCCTCATCTACTAGCTTACTTTGAACAAGACCAACAATTTTACCTGGTGCAGGAGTTCATTGAAGGTTCGCCGCTGAGCGATGAATTGCACCAAGGTACGCGACTGAGCGAATCTGAAATTATTCAGTTCTTGCAGGATGTACTGGGCATCCTGGAGTTTGTTCATGCTTATCAAGTCATCCACCGCGACATCAAGCCGAGCAATTTGATCCGGCGGCGACAGGACGGCAAATTAGTTTTAATTGACTTTGGCGCGGTCAAGGAAATCCGCACCCAGTTGACGAGTGGAACCGATCAGACCAGCATTACAGTCGGAATTGGCACTCAAGGTTATGTGCCGAGCGAACAACTAGCGGGTAAGCCAAAATACAGCAGCGATATCTATGCCTTGGGGATCACTGCCATCCAACTGCTGACTGGGTTAAGACCGAACCAGCTACCAGAAGATCCTGAAACCTCTGAGATTATTTGGCGGGATAAAGTAAAGGTCAGCGATCGCCTAGCAGCAATTTTAGACAAGATGGTACGATACCACTTCCGCGATCGCTACCAGTCCGCTACAGAAGTCAGCCAAGCGATCGCTTCATTGACAGAGGTATCGTTATCTGAAAATACGCCCGTTGCAGAAAAATTTGATCCAGAAAATATTGCCGACAAAAGCGGGGAAAAAATTAGCGATCGCGCGGGTGTCCTTGAGAAAAAGGCATCGCCGATCCGTTTAGCGATCGCCAGTATCCTTGCTACCGGCTTGCTGCTGGGTGTACGACAACTGGGAGGTTTGCAGTCCTTGGAACTGGCAACCTTCGATCAGATGGTGCGGTTACGGTTTGCGACACGGGTATTGGGAGACTTAGATCGTTCATCCCCAATGGAAGGGCCAGATCCTCGCCTCCTAGTCGTCGAAATCACCGAAGCAGATATCAAAGCTCAAAACAGATATCCGCTATCCGACCGGACTCTGCATCAGCTGTTAGCGCAACTAGAACGGCATCAACCACGAGTCATCGGTTTGGATATCTATCGCGACATCCCGATGGAACCTGGTCATGCAGAATTATCCAGGCAATTACAAAAGAGCGATCGCATCATTACCGTCTGCAAAATCAGCGATATCGATAATCCTGGAGTTGCACCGCCAAAAATTGTCCCGGAAGACCGCCTTAGCTTTGACGATTTGGTGATCGATCCCGATAACGCCGTTCGCCGCAGTCTCTTGTTTGCGACTTCCGATGTCGGTGCCTGTAAGACCCCCTACTCCCTCGGTGCGCGTCTGGCACTGCGCTACCTGGAACAACTGGGAATCGAGGCACAACCGCACCCAAAAAATTATCTCCAGCTCAATTCAATTGTCTTCAAACCCCTAGAAGCCAATTTTGGAGGATACCAGCAGGCAGATTCAGGCGGCTACCAGATCCTGCTCGATTATCGCTCCGCTCATAATATCGCCCAGCAGGTAACGCTCACTGAAGTTTTGAAAGGTCAGATTAACCCCGATTGGGTGAAAGATCGCATTGTTCTGATTGGTGTCACCTCACCCACAGTTGATAACGTTTTTTATACTCCCTACGGGGGCAGTCGTAAGATGTTTGGGGTAAGGGTGCAAGCACAGACCGTCAGCCAAATCCTCAGCGTTGTTCTAGACAAGCGACCTTTGTTTTGGTCTTGGTCGGAATGGGTTGAGGTGCTATGGATTGTGGGATGGGCAGCCGTTGGCGGCATTTTAGCTTGGCGAATCCGTCATCCCCTGCGATTGATTGTGGTTGGAACTGCAACGCTGGGCATTTTGTTCGTTACCGGCTTCTATTTCTTTATGCAGGCAGGTTGGGTACCTGTCGCAGCACCAGCGCTGGGTTTGCTAGGTAGCGGCGGCTCCACGATCGTCTGTCGGCTGGCTCCAAAAAGAAGAAAACAAGAGCAACCTAAAACTCCCCAAGAGACGCTTTCAGCACCGATAGATAACTGCCCCCCAGAGGAGTCAATCCCAGCAGATACACTATTCACTCAGGAAATCAGCTTCCACTCAGGTTCTACACAAACAACGATGGGTGGCAACTTAGAACCTAATCAGTGCCACTCTTTCTCTCTTTCCGCCACTGAGGGGCAGCTATTGACAGTGGCAGCCGTAGAAGGCAACGTCAATATCACCGTAATCGATCCGGAAGGGCAAACGGTCGGGACGATTACCGATGGCGCACAGTGGCAAGCATTGCTGCCTTCTGCTGGCAATTACAAAATTGAAGTGTACGCGCCTGATGCATCTGTTTATACGGTCAGTTTTGATGTCGGAAACGATGCAACGGAAAGTTCAAACCCGACAATTCTCACAAATTCTCAATTGAACAGCAATAATAGTTTGACAGAGACAAGGATAGACGGCTAAAAGATTTATTGAGTTTGTTTTGCTTGAGATTGCTAATAGTTAATTGATTGATTAATGAATTGCACAATTATGGGTATATAGGAATCCTAGTTCAGTAGTGAGATGGGAGGATTTAGCTCCCCGATTTTTCCTTCACGAATCATGGAGAATTGGTATAGCAACGAGCAGTGAATTGGAGCGCCTTAATGGGTCTGAGTCTGTGCCGCTGGCTCCTCTCGCTGAGCTTTAAATGCAGATGAACCGGGAAGAGACTCTAGAGCGAGCTGACCAGCGATCGCTTTCTCTTCCACACTGCCTTGAATCTTAATTTACCTTTCGCACTTAATGAATCGACACCCCAGCCCTATCAGTCGGGAGAGTCAATCACGATCAGCGTATAATTGCCCCAATGGCAACTCCTGAGTTGTAGAGCGATCGCTGCCATCAATCAGTCTACCCTTAACCTGATTTCTCAACAGTATTTGAGCAGATTCTTAAATGTTTCTATATCTTTTTGCTGCTAGTTGAAGATTGCTTGGCTTCACATGGACTTTGCTAACCAAGTTTCTGCGAGGAGTGAGTCAGGGATCGGGCTTTTATGTCTCTCATCGACTGAAGAAAAATTTTTTAATTAATAGCTTGTCACTCAGCGGCAAGTTTCACTTTTTCCACATTTACAAAGCGAGGTTGCAAGGTGACAACCGTTTTGCGATCGCGATCCTTTACCTGACATTGCTGAATTAAACTTTGATTTAGCAATGCCCAATTTAGGGCACTCCAGAGATTCCAGCTAAATCTTGGCAAATTTACCAGAATCTGACTCAACCGTTTTAGTCTGATAAAAGCAGTTATGAAGAAAGGCTTTATGTAGGCGATCGCTAGATAGTTGTTGTCACGTATACAAACAAAATTCATAAACCTTAAACTGCCTCTCCCACCAAGTATGGACAAGCAAATTTAGCTGATCTGGGGGGAAGAGGGGTTCGAGACAGACAGATAAAACTAAATTCTTCCCTTGACTTACCAAAATAGAATTGTCATGTTTAATAATGAAGAATATCTATCTAAAGATGGGGAATCAATCTTGAATCAAGTGTTGTACTGACTCAACTTGCTCAATCTCTAGCAGATTCTTCTGCATATTACTCGCTGTTATGGAAACCCAAGACTCAGCTATCCATCAGTTTGAGCTTCAACTCTGAGTCGAATGCGCTTGAGGGGTCGCGGCAAAAGCTAAAGCTGGGAAGCTTATCTAACCGTATCTTTATGCATCGGGAATAACTCCGAATTATAGCCAAAGATCGTAATATGTGGAAGCTTTTAAAAGAATTGTTTTCTTCAAGACAATTTATCCCTC
This sequence comes from Trichocoleus sp. DQ-U1, assembly GCF_039961925.1. Taxonomy (NCBI): domain Bacteria; kingdom Bacillati; phylum Cyanobacteriota; class Cyanophyceae; order Leptolyngbyales; family Trichocoleusaceae; genus Trichocoleus; species Trichocoleus sp. DQ-U1. Next base: position 71,869 of record NZ_JAMPKB010000012.1, read on the forward strand.
ACGGTCACTGCTACCTTTGGCAAACGAAACTGGTATGGCTTCACCTGGTTTCTGACTTGTTGATTGCGATCGCCTATTTCTCAATTCCGGCGATGCTCATCTACTTCATCCACAAGCGGAAAGATATTCCCTTTCAAGGGATATTTGCCTTATTTGGAGCCTTTACTATTCTCTGCGGTACCGGGCACCTGATGGAAATCTGGACGCTTTGGCATCCAGTTTACTGGCTGACAGGAATTGAGAAAGCGCTGACTGCCTTGATTTCGTGCTACACGGCTCTAAAATTGGTAACGCTGCTGCCGCAATTCCTAGCTTTGGAAACGCCCGAACAACTAGAGATTCTCAACCAGGAACTCCAGAACGAGATTGCAATCCGGGTGCAGGCAGAAGAAGCATTACGCCGTGTCAACGATGAGTTAGAAATTCGGGTCAGCGATCGCACCGCCGAGTTATTAAAAACGCTGCATAATCTAGAATCTGAAATCGCCGAACATAAACAGACACAGCAGGAGTTACTCCAGAGTCAGCATTTCATTCAACGGATTGCCGAAGCAAGCCCCAATGTTTTGTTTCTCTACGATCTGAGCGAGCAGCGCAATGTTTATATTAATCGTGAAATCGCCGTTACTTTAGGGTATACCCCCCAAGAAATTCAAGAAACGGGGTTAGATTTCCAGAAGCTGATGCATCCTGACGATTTCGCTAGACTGCCGGAATATTTCCAACAATTCGAGGACGCCTCTGACAGCGAAATCTTTGAGAATGAGTACCGGATGAGGCATCGAAATGGAGAATGGCGGACTCTGCTCAATCGGGATACTCTGTTTGCGAGAACCGCTGACGGCAAGGTGAAGCAGATTCTCGGCACGACCAGCGATATTACTGAAAGAAAGCAAGCAGAAGTTGAAATTCGTCTGTTGCTGGAAGCAACCCAAGCCATCAATCGTTCTGTTGACGTAGATACTGCTTTAGCAATTATTCTGCGGTTAATTTGTACGACAATCGGCTGGGATTTGGGAGAAACTTGGGTTCCGTCTGATGATGGTACAGTTTTAAAAAATAGTCCGGGTTGGTACGGGTGCGATCGCGATGCGGTCGTCGCTTTGCAACATAGCTCGGTTGAAGAATTCCGACGCCATAGCGAAACAGTCACATTTAGAGCCAACGTGGGTCTGCCAGGGCGCGTTTGGTCATCGCAGCAACCAGAATGGGTCGAAGATGTTTCCGAAGCCACCCAGGAAACCTTTGTGCGATCGCAAATCGCCGCAAAAGTTGGATTAAAAACGGGTTTGGGCGTGCCAATTCTCGCCAATCAGCGAGTGCTGGCAGTGTTAGTTTTCTTTAAGCGTGGCAAAAGTGCAGAAGATCGGCATTTGTTTGAGCTAGTAAGTGCGGTAGCGGCTCAGTTAGGTTGGCTGATTGAGCGCAAACTTGCCGAAGCCGCTCTCAGAAGCAGCGAAGAACGGCTGCAAATGGCGTTAGATGGGAGTGCCTTAGGGATATGGGATTGGAATTTAACGACCGGAGAGATGTATTTCGACCGGCAATGGAAGAAGATGCTGGGGTATGAGCCAGAGGAGATTGAGAACAGTTACCAGTCCTGGGAGCGGCTAGTACATCCAGAGGATACCTCTCGGGCGATAGACTCTTTAACCTTGCATCGGGAAGGTAAAACACCCGTTTCCGAAATTGAATTGCGGATGCGCTCAAAATCAGGCGAATGGAAGTGGATTTTGTGTCATGGTAAGGTGATGGAGCGCGATCGCTCTGGTGTGGCGCTGCGGATGACGGGGACGCATAAAGACGTTAGCGGAGCGAAGCGCGACGAAGTCGTTCGCATTGCCTTAGAACGAGAACTCGCCTTGCGGGAAGCTCGCCTGAATGCCTTTTTCAGCTCGGCTCCTGTCGGATTGAGCATCATGGACGAGCAACTGCGATTTGTGCAAATCAACGAACTCCTGGCAGAGGTGAATGGTTTCCCCGCGGGTGACATGATTGGCAAGAGCCTCTGTGAAGTCATCCCCGATATCGCCCCTAAGCTGGAACCTCTCTATCGGCGAATGTTCGCAACAGGCGAATCTATTCTCAACCAAGAAATCAGCGGTGAAGTACCGAGCCAACCGGGTATTGTTCGAGACTGGATGGTTTCTTTCTTTCCCATACCAGACGAGGATAATCGGCTTTCTGGCGTTGGGGGAGTGGTGATGGAAATCACTGCTCGTAAACAAGCGGAGGTGGCACTGCGCTCGGCGACCGAACGCCTGCAACATCTGCTCACCTCTAGTCCGGGAATTATTTATAGCTGCAAGGCATCGGGGAATTATGACATCACCTTTGTCAGTGAGAATATCAAGACAGTTTTAGGCTATGAAGCCCAAGAATTTCTCGAAGATGGAACTTTTTGGGCAAGCCACATCCATCCAGAAGATGCTAGTCGCGTCTTTGCTGAATTACCGCGACTGTTTGTTACAGGAGATTACGCCTACGAATACCGCTTTTTGCACAAGGACGGAACTTATCGCTGGCTCTACGATCAGATGAAATTGGTCAAAGACGAAGCGGGTAATCCCATCGAGTGCGTTGGGTATTCCTTAAACATCAGCGATCGCAAGCACTCAGAAGATCGGCTGCGACTGCTGGAGCGAGCGATCGCCGCTTCTAGCAATGGTATTGTCATTAGCGATGCCCAACTGCCCGACACGCCAGTGATTTACGTCAATCCAGCTTTTGAGTCCATCACGGGTTACTCGGCAGCAGAAACTCTGGGCAAAAATTGCCGCTTTTTACAGGGACCCGACACCACCCAACCCGCTCTTGAGGAGCTGCGGCTGGCACTGCGCGAAGCAAGAGAGTGTCGCGTTGTGCTGCGGAACTATCGCCAAGACGGCAGCTTATTTTGGAATGAATTTTCTATTGCTCCGGTGCGAGATGCTTTAGGGTGCTTGACTCACTATGTGGGGATTCAAGCGGATATCACCGAGGAGCGAATGGCAGTAGAAGCGCTGACCAATCAATTTAGCCGGACTGTCCTGCTCAAGCAGATTGCCGAAGAAATCCGCTCTAGTTTAGAACCTCAGCACATCTTTGCCACCGCTGCCGAACAAATTTCTCAGCTACTCAGGATCGACCGCTGCCTGATTCATACCTACGTTGCCCGACCCGAACCCAGAATTCCTATAGTCGCTGAGTTTGTGGCTCCTGGTTATTCATCGCTGCTTTCTTTGGAGATTCCAGTTGTCGGCAATCCGCATGGAGAGAAAATGCTGGCGCAAGATGTCGCCATCTCCTCACCAGATGTTTATGCTGAGCCTCTTTTAGAAGCGGCTGAGCCATTTTGCCGCCAGATCGGTCTAAAGTCGATGCTAGCAGTGCGGACTTCTTACCAGGGAGAACCGAACGGAGCAATTGGCTTGCATCAGTGCGATCGCATCCGTCAGTGGACAGCAGACGAGATTGAACTATTAGAGTCTGTTGCGGCTCAAGTCGGGATTGCGATCGCTCAAGCTTCCCTCTTAGAGCAGGAAAAACAACAGCGTGCCTATCTCGACTACCAAAATCAACAGCTACAGCAAGAAATTAGAGTTCGTCAACAGGCACAAGAAGAGCTTGTCAATGCTCAAAGCGAACTGCGGCGGCAGTTAGTCGCGGTAGAGTCGGCATTGGATGGTATGGCGATTCTCAATGCCGAGGATGAGTACATCTATCTGAACGATGCTCATATCAAGATTTTTGGATACGACAACATCAATGACCTTTTGGGTAAGACTTGGCACAAACTTTTTTACCCAGATGAAATTAATCGCTTGGCTCAAGAAGTTGTTCCGATTCTGTTACGAGAGGGAGAATGGTGTGGAGAAGCAATCGGTAAAAAGCAGGATGGAAGCACCTTTTTCCTAGAAATTTCTCTGACTTATACCGAAGAAGGATTTCGGGTTTGCATCTGCCGGGACATTAGCGATCGCAAACAAGCGGAAATTGCCTTGCAACAGCAATTTTTGCGGGAACGGTTGGTGGGGACTATCCAAGAACGCATTCGCTCCTCTCTTAACCTAGAGGCAGTCTTGAAAACAGCCGTGGATGAAGTCCGACAATTTTTGGCAACCGATCGGACAATTATTTACCACTTTAATCTAGACTGGAGCGGGGTTGTGGCTGTCGAGTCAGTGGGCGAGGATTGGACGCCAATTGTCGGAAGCAATATTCAAGACGGCTGCTTTGTGGAAACCTATGTCCCCCTTTACCAGCAAGGTCGCATTCGAGCGATGGCGGATATTTACAACGCGGGTCTAAATGAGTGCCATATTGATTTACTCAGCCAGTTTGAGGTGAAAGCGAACTTGGTGGTTCCGATTTTGCAAGGAGAAAATTTGTGGGGATTGCTGATTGCCCAGCACTGTGAAGGCGCAAGGGAGTGGCACTCCTCCGAAATCGAATGTCTCAGACAGTTATCTGTGCAATTGGCGATCGCTATCCAGCAATGCACGCTCTTTGAAAAAGCCACCACTGAAATTATCGAGCGCAAACGGGTCGAGGAGGCATTGCAACGGAGCAACAGTCGGTATCAAAATTTGGCAACAAACATACCGGGCATGATTTATCAATTTATGATGCGCCCGGATGGGATGATGAGTTTTCCGTATATCAGTCCCGTTTGCCAAGAAATCTTTGGTCTTTCTCCAGAAGCGGTTCAGCAGAATATATCTTTAATATTTGATGTCGTTCATCCAGATGACTTACCCAATGTCATTGAATCGATCGCTGTCTCAGCGAATACGCTAAAACATTGGCATGGCATCTGGCGAATTATTGTGCAAGGGAACATCAAATGGATTCAAGGGGATTCTCGACCGGAAAAGCAAGCGGATGGGAATATTCTCTGGGATGGTTTGATGATCGATATTAGCGATCGCTTTCAGGCTGAGGCAGAATTACGCAGAGCGAAAGAAGCTGCCGAGGTTGCCAACCACGCCAAGAGCCAATTTCTCGCCAACATGAGCCACGAACTGAGAACGCCACTCAATGCCATCCTCGGCTTTACCCAAGTGATGAACCTTGACTCATCTTTATCCAAAACTCATCAGGAATATCTGGGAATCATTAATCGAAGTGGCGAACATCTCTTGGAATTAATCAACGACATTCTAGAAATGTCCAAGATTGAGGCAGGCAGAACGACTATTCATGAAAATTCCTTTGACTTAATTCGCCTCTTGGACAACCTAGAAGAGATGTTTCGATTAAAAGCGAAATCCAAGGGATTACAGATTATCTTAGACTATGCCCCAGATATTCCTCAATACGTGCAAACAGATGAAAGTAAATTGCGGCAAATCTTGATGAATCTCCTCGGAAATGCCATCAAATTTACTTCATCCGGCGGTGTCACCTTGCGAGTTAGACATCAAATCGATAATCCGCAGAAATCTCATTCCCCATTATCCATTCCCAATCACCGTTTGGTGTTTGAAGTCGAAGATACCGGCCCTGGTATTTCCCCACAAGAAGTAGACAAACTATTTGAAGCTTTTTCCCAAACAGAAACAGGTCGGCAATCTCAGCAAGGAACTGGATTAGGCCTACCAATTAGCCGCAAATTTGTGCAACTTCTGGGAGGAGATATTGCAGTCAGCAGCCAAGTAGATCGGGGAACGCGATTTTCATTTGATATCCAGATTCGTCAAGCTGAAGCGACTGATATTCAAACGACACAGCCGCAACCCAGGGTGATTGGTTTAGTCCCGAACCAACTTCAATATCGCATCCTAGTGGTGGAAGATCGCCTGGAAAATCGCATCCTGTTAGTCAAACTCCTGACAGATGTTGGATTTGAAGTGCGTGAAGCCGAAAATGGTCTAGAAGCATTTGCCCTGTGGAAGACTTGGCAGCCGCACCTGATCTGGATGGATATGCGGATGCCAGTGATGGACGGGTATGAAGCCACCCGACGCATTAAAGCGGATGTGAATGGTCAGGCGGTAGTCATTATTGCGATAACCGCCAGTGCCTTTGAAGATCAGCGAAACCTGATTTTGTCAACAGGCTGCGATGATTTCATCGGCAAACCTTTCCGGAATGAAATTATCTTTGAAAAAATGGCTCAACATTTAGGGGTACGTTATCTTTATGAAGAGTCATTAGAAGGCGAAAGTTGCTTCCTCCCTCGACCTAGGGGGACTACGGAAACTTCAGCACCCAATTCATCGTTTCTCCTAAGTCCTTCGTTCTTTCAAGAGATGCCTGTTGAGTGGATTGCAGCTCTCTATCAAGCCGCTATTGAGGCAGATGCGGAGTTGATTTTGAGCCTCGCCGAGCAAATCGCGGAGTCAAAGGCTCCAATATTCAATGCTCTGGTGGATTGTGTCAACAACTTTCAGTTTGAACAGATCACTGATTTAATCGAACAAATTATCTAATGAATAGCGATCGCGTATTTCCACTAAACGGAAATATTCTACTTGTTGACGATACGCCAAACAATCTGCGGCTGTTATCCGATTTGTTAAGTCATCAGGGCTATAAAGTTCGCAGCGTAACGAACGGACAAACTGCTCTAAAAGCGTGTCAGGCAAAACCGCCCGATTTGATTTTGCTCGACATCAATATGCCTCAAATGAATGGCTATGAGGTCTGCGAAAAACTGAAAGCTAACGAGCAAACCCGCGAGATTCCTGTAATTTTTTTAAGCGCTCTCGATGAGGCGATTGACAAGGTAAAAGCTTTTACGGTTGGCGGAATCGATTACATCAGCAAGCCGTTTCAGGTAGAAGAAGTGTTAGTCCGCGTCAAGAATCAACTGGCTCTGAGAGAAGCACAAGTAAAAGTTCTGGAACTGAACGCAGAGCTTGAAAATCGGGTCAAGGAGCGTACCAGTCAGTTAGAAAGGACGAATCAAGAACTCAATGAAGAAATTCTTGAGCGCAAGCGAATCCAGAGCCAACTGCTAGATATGGCGTTGCACGATCCGTTAACTGGCTTGCCCAACCGGGCTGTCTTCATGGAGCGTCTCGAAAACGCACTCAGCCGGACTAAGCAAGAGGCAGATTATCAGTTTGCGGTGTTATTTCTCGATTGCGATCGCTTTAAAGTCGTCAACGATTCTCTTGGTCATCTGGTAGGAGACGAACTGCTGATTGCATTTGCCAAGCGTGTCCAAAAGGCTCTCGCCCGCCGACTCGAACCCTGTCTGAGCATCATCAATACGCTAACACGATTAGGAGGGGATGAATTTGCAATCATCGTTGAACAAATTAATGATGCCTGCACTGCTACCGTAGTTGCCGATCGGATTCTTCAAGAACTCATGTATCCTTTTCAACTATCCAGGCATGAAGTATTCATGAGCGCCAGTATTGGCATCGCTTTGGGAAACAATAACTATGAACAACCTGAATATTTGTTGCGGGATGCAGATACCGCTATGTACCATGCAAAGACATGTGGCAAAGCTCGGTATCACGTTTTCGATCCAGCCATGCACCAGGAAGCTATCCAGCTTTTACAGCTAGAAACCGACCTGCGAAAGGCTATAAATCAACAAGAATTTCAAGTTTATTATCAGCCGATTGTTACACTGAATACTGGCAAACTTGCTGGATTTGAAGCCCTAGTGCGCTGGAATCATCCCCATCGGGGATTTATTTCTCCATTGGACTTCATTCCAATTGCAGAAGAAACGGGTTTGATTACTCAGATTGATACTTGGGTGATGCGGGAAGCTTGCCAGCAATTAAAGATTTGGCAACAACAAAAACTAACGCAAGAACCTCTAACAATTAGCGTGAATCTTTCAGGTCGGCAGTTTTCCCAATCAAACTTAATTGAGCAAATAGACGAAATTTTTAAAAAAACTCAACTAAGTCCACAAAGCTTAAAACTAGAAATCACAGAAAGTGTCCTTATAAATAATAGCCAATCAGCAATGGCAATTATTCAGGAACTCAAGAAGCGTCAAATTCAGTTAAGCCTTGATGACTTTGGAACAGGTTATTCTTCTTTAAGTTACTTGCACTGCTTTCCAATTAATACCCTAAAAATTGACAAATCTTTCGTTAACCGTATGGAAAGTAGTCAAGAAAATATAGGGCTGGTTCCCGCAATTATGAGAATGGCTCATACGATGGGGATAAATGTGATTGCTGAAGGAATAGAAACTTCCGGTCAATTAGCCCAACTAAGAGCGCTCAATTGTGATTTTGGTCAAGGATATTTGTTTTCCAAACCTGTAGAAAGTAAATTAGCTTCAGAACTAATTGAAGCAGATCCTCAGTGGTAACAATTCTCTAGGAAAATTTCTTTTTATTTTAAAAATTAAATTTAATCTGCGGAGCATACAAAATTAATTGAATCGGGGGAGTGTACATCTGCTTGTATTTCTCCTTCGGCTAAAAGATATGGTGTTCGCACGTCTTTAGTTAAGTTGCCAAACGTTGATTGATTTCCCTGGCATCCCCCCAATAAATTGGGAGATTTTAACTTGATTTTCCCCTTGTTTAAGGGAGGTTATGAGAATAAAACGACGCTTGCAAGTTCAAGAAGACTTGTGTGTCCACGGTAGCCTTTAAAAGAGGGTAAAGTATTTTGTAGGTTGGCTTTCTTCCTTCAATCCAACACCCTGTTCGGTTGGGTAAGACCTAATCCTTCAAACCAACCGCAGATTTCGTTGCTTTAAAAATTTCCACAAAATTATTTCATTTATCACGGCTTTGTCACATTAGTCTACTATCTCCGGATATATATACAAAAAAGGAAACAATTCGTTAGATTTATAAAAAGTTAGTCTGAAGGCTTGAACTCCTTAGCCGGACAGCACAGACCTTTCCAAAATCGCACCTCTATCAACACTAGCCGCACTAAACTTTATGGTATCAACTCCTCCATCTCAAGCTTCGTCATCTCAATACGAAGTTACTAATTCAGAAGCAGAAATCGAGTCTTTGGTTATCGAAGCTAAACCAGAAAGTGATATTGATTTAGAGTTTCTATACACCAGAGATATTGAATTTCGCCAGGAAACCATTTACTTCATTGTTGTAGATCGTTTCTATGACGGCGATCCTGACAACAGCGAAGGGCCAAACCCAGAACTTTACGATCCAGAGCGAAAAGATTGGGGTAAATATTGGGGTGGAGATTTACAGGGAATTATTGAAAAACTAGATTACTTAAAGGACTTAGGAGTTACCGCAGTTTGGCTTACCCCCCTGTTTGAGCAAGTGGAAGCATTATTTGTTGAGCAAGCTGCAATTCATGGCTATTGGACGAAGGATTTTAAACGGATTAATCCTCGCTTTATTGGCAAGGATGAAGAACCTTCGCTCAATAAAACTCAAGATACAAAAGATACAGTTTTTGACAGATTAGTTGCTGAGTTACACAAACGCAAGATGAAACTGGTGTTGGATATTGTGTGTAATCACAGCAATCCAGATTTCAGCGGGAAGAAGGGAGAACTCTACGACGATGGAGTAAAAATTGCTGATTTTAATGACGATAAAGATAACTGGTATCACCACTATGGTGAAGTTACCAATTGGGAAGATGAGTGGCAGGTGCAAAATTGTGAATTGTCTGGTTTAGCAACTTTTAACGAAAATAACGTCGAGTACCGAAACTACATTAAATCAGCCATTAAACAATGGCTAGACCGGGGAGTTGATGCTTTACGGGTTGATACTGTAAAGCATATGCCGATCTGGTTTTGGCAAGAATTTAACGCGGATATTACCACTCACAAACCAGATGTTTTTATCTTTGGCGAGTGGATTTTTAGCGACCCTCGAAGCGACCTTTCGGTAGAATTCGCCAATGAATCTGGCATGACAATGCTAGATTTTGGTTTTTGTTTGGCAATCCGAGCGGCTTTGGCGCAGGGTGCTGAAGGAGGATTTCACCTGATTCAAGATGTTCTGGATCTGGATCATCGTTACTGCGGGGCGACGGAGTTGATTACATTTATTGATAATCACGATATGCCCCGCTTCCAGTCATTGAATCCCGATCCAGAGATGCTGCGGGTAGCGATCGCTGTGATTATGACCTCCCGTGGGATTCCCTGTATCTACTACGGTACAGAACAGTATCTCCACGACGATACCAACGACGGGAACGATCCTTACAACCGTCCGATGATGGAAAATTGGGACACCGAGTCACGCCTCTATCGAGATATCCGGTTGCTATCAGGTTTGCGGCGATTAAATCCAGCTGTATCGATGGGGAGTCAGTGGCAAAAATATCTAACGCCTGATGTTTATTGTTATGTACGTCGTTACCGCGATTCTGTTTTGTTTGTAGCGATGAATCGAGGGGAAGCTGTCAAGTTGGAAGCAATTGATACGGAGTTACCAGACGGCGAACATACCGATATTTTAATGCGGCGCAAGTTTGAAGTTACAGACGGAAAGTTGCAAGACTTGGAACTAGACGCGCGGGATGTAATTGTCATCAGTCATGTTGGGGAACGCATCAAGGGGCAAACGATTGTGCGGGTACAACTTAATGGAGTGCAGACACAGCCGGGTGAAACTGTTGTGGTAATCGGAGATTGTCCGGAGTTAGGCAATTGGGATATCTCTAAGGCGTATCCGCTAGAATTCATCAATACTAATACTTGGTTTGGGGAAATTCCCTTTGATGAAAGTGCTGGAAAGTTAATTACTTACAAGTATGCACTGTGGCGTGAAGGTCAGGCACCCTTGCGCGAAAATACTGTCGGTCGCCGCTGGGTTATTGCCACGGAAGGGACAGTAAAATGGCGCGATAGATGGGCAACAGGACGGGAATCTTAAGTATTTAAACGCAAAGGTACGCTAAGGAAATCCCAAAGGTACGCGAAGGAATATTTAACTTTGTGTACCTTGGTGATTTCCTTTTACTAACTCTGCGTTATAAATTTTCAGTTATTCTAAGGTTGCTAACAGTTCGAGGAAGACTCCGTTTGTCCAGCCAAAGCCAATTTCGTTGGAACTGTAGCCAAAGAGAATTTCATGGGAAACATTGGCGGAGCAATTACAAACGTCATATTTTTCTACCAGCGTTCCGTATTTTTCAAACTCTTGCGCTAGCAGAGATATAAACTTTTTCGCTAAACGATCGGCGTCTTGGTGATAACCATAGCGATGAAGTCCTTGAACTGCAATTAATTGTAAAGGTGCCCAACCAAAGGGAGCATCCCATTGATTTCCGGTTACGTGAGTGCTGGTGAGTAATCCTCCCGGTGCCTCAAATTCGGGTAAATTTTCAACCACTCTTTTGGCTTGTTCTTCAGATGCAATTCCAGCCCACAAAGGATAAAATGTGGTAGCAAATTCATAGGGGCGACGCTTGCCAGTATGGAAGTTGTAATCAAAGTAAAGTCCAGCTTCTTCATCCCAAAGAAATCGGTCAATTAATTTGTGGCGGTTGCGAGCGCGATCGCGCCACTGATGAGCAATTTCTTCATATCCCAAAATATCGTTTATCTGGGCGGTATCTTGCTCTGTTTTATAAAGCAAAACATTCAAGCAAACAGGCGCATAGTGAATAATATCTACACTAAATGGGCCAAAACGGTTGCTGATGTCAAACCCAGATTCTCGCATGGAACGATCGCCTTTGTAAAATAAATCAGTTAAGCGATCGCTCTGGCGGTCATAATACAAGTTGACATCGTAAGCTTCAACTGCAAACGTCCGATAATATTCCCGTACCCGATCATAATGAGTTCTCCCTTCTTCATCCCGCTCGGAAATTAACACTTCCGGCGCTGGACCTTCACCTAATGCAAAATAGCGCGAAAGTCCGGTTGCTTGATTCAGGTGGGGGGGTAATGTCCAATAGTAGTAAAAACGTTCAACGGTTGGCAGTACTGATTGCAGCCAGTCCCGATCCTGCGTGTGCTGGAAGAGAGCCAAAATCATCGGCGTAAGGACGGGAGGTTGCGATCGCGTCAGCATATAGGTACGATTGGCATTCAAAATCGTGCCGTAATGCTCAATTTCATAAATTAGCTGTTCCACCAAGCTTTTGGCTAATTCTATTTCTCCATCTCGCAACAATCCTAACTGGATAAAATAGCTATCCCAGCCGTACATCTCATTAAAACGACCGCCCGGAACCACATAGGCATGAGGTAAATAGAGCAACCCGTGATCTTCAATTTGATCAACTTCTGCCGGTAACGTGCGAATTTCAATTTGATTAAATTCTTCGTTGCTCAAAACTTCCCGCAAAGATGCCTCAATGAGCGCTCGATCTTCTGATTGCGAGACATAGATAGGCCAACCTTTACCGGGAATATGACCAATTTTCGGGTCGCGGGCAGCATCCAAAATATGCTCGTGAGAGCGATAGAGGGTTTTCCAAGTTTTTTTAATGTAGGCTTTTACTGCCTGAATTTGTTCTAGGGAGGGAAACAATTCGGTTTGAGGTAATGATTGATTAATCACGATTTTTCCTTAGTATTTGTAATAAATCTGTCTGTTGCCCCCCGCTCGATGGGGGGCAACAGTATCTGATGTCCAGTATGACAAAGGGGAATCGATATTAGCGATCGCTTTCGCTAATTAATAAAGCGACCGGAAAGTGTTTTAAGGCGTCCGCAATCAACACCGTACCATTCGCGATCAGGGACTGAGAAGTAATTGCATCTTTCATTGCAGATGGCATTCCCTGCGGTAGCTTCAACCGGGTGTCACCCCATACTTCGCCCAAAGGATATTCTCCTTCTTGGACAACGTTCGTCAGCAATCGCGGGACAATTGTAATTGCCACCCGATTTTCATAACTTCTGGCAAAAGCAACAATCCGATCCTGAAACTTTCCATTCACTTCTAGCGGTACATAATCTCCTTTTTGGAAAACTGCCAAATTTTGTTTTCTTGCCTCTAAAACCCTAGCTATCAAGAAAAGCTTAATTCTTCCATCCTCGTTACTCGTAAATAGCTCATCGATCAGCTTCAGAACATCTGCCTTAGCTTTCTCTTTAATCTCTTTAAGGAATGCTAGCCGCTGCTCAAAGTCCACTGGACGCCGATTATCTGGGTCTACTAAACTCAGCTCCCATAACTCCGTTCCTTGATAAAAATCAGGTACGCCAGAAGCGGTAATTTTTAGCAAAGTTTGAGAGAGAGAATTGAAAATTCCGTAGTAAGCTATCGATTGTTGGAAGGGCAGAAACTCCTGGAGAAATTGATTATCTGTGGAAGGCTTCAGGACTTCTTCGATAAAAGCAACAAAGCCATCTTCATAATCAGTATCCGGTCTGAGCCAAGCGGTGTGAACCTTAGCCTCTCGAACCGCTTTCACTACATATTCTTTCACGCGCTCTACAAAGTGCGATCGCTCACTTTCAGTAAACGGAAAAGCACCAACCAGCGTTTGGTAAAAGAAATATTCATCATTCTTTTGAGGAAAAACCCGACCCTTCATGCGGCGTTTTTTAGAGTCGTTAATTTTACTCCAAGTTTTTACCTGTTCTTCCCACTCATCGGGAATTTCTGAAAGCACATTTATTCTAGCTCTGACATCTTCCCCACGCTTGGTATCATGGGTTGCCGTGGCATTCATTTTATGAGGCCAACGCTCATGCTGCTTTTGGTTGAACTCGTGAAAATCTGCAACGCTAACCCCAAATTGGCTCGGATTTCCACCCACTTCATTCAGTGATAAAAGTCGGTTGTAAACATATAAAAGCGTATCCTCAATTCCTTTCGCCATCAATGGGCCAGTCAACTGCTGAAGTCTCATCACGAAGTGACGCTGTACTTCTCTTTGTTCTGCCTTTAAAGAGTCCTCCTCTTCTAGCAACAAGAGTTTTTCAATGTAGTTCAGTTCCTTTAAAAGCAACGGCACTTGCTCTCTAGCTTTTTCAATGACTTCCTTCACATAGAAGCGATCCGATTCTCTTAATCCCTCTTGATTGATATAAGTTCGATAAACGGGAAACAGTATCAGAATCTCAGCCAATGCTCTTTGCAGACCATGCTGAGTAAAATCGATTCCTACTCTAGAATGCCCCGATACTCGTTTCAAAAGATGGGCTAAATTATCTACATCTCCCGCCATATTTTTCTCTACAATCAGCCTTTTTTTATCCATAAAAAGCTGCTCGTAGGGGGTATTTAAACCTGTCAGTCTAGAGTAAATCTCAGTAAACCGTTCCTCGCTCTCAGTTCGGCAGAAAATACCGTTAACATAGTTTAAGAAGTCATAGCCGCTGGTTCCCTCTATAGGCCAGTAAGCAGGTAAATCTTCTTTATGTTCCAGAATTTTTTCAACCGTAATATAGACATCTCCAGCTTTGTTTCTCAGCCGTTGCAAATATTCACTTGGATCGTAGAGTCCGTCAATATGGTCGATTCGGAGTCCTGTGATTGTTCCAGACTCAACCAACTGACTTATAAAATTATGAGTTTTATGAAAAACCTTGATTTCTTCGACTTTGACAGAAATTAATTCGTTGACGGTGAAAAATCTTCTATAATTCAGTTCTTCAGCACCCACTTTCCAAAACGAAAGGCGATAGAACTGTTCTGAAAGCAACCTATCAAGAGAATTAAAACTTTCTGGATTGCCCTTCTCCCCATTAAAAAACTCTATGTTGCTATCGATAAACTCCTGAACCTCAGGATTTTGGGTATAAAGTTCCCCCAAAAGTCCTTTTACAAAGGCTATCTGGTCATATCGTTCTTTACCTTTTGGTTCTACTAGCGTGTTTTTAAGCAGGTAAAGAATCCCTAGTAATTTAACAAAATCTGGATGATTTCTTCCCAGAGATTTAGCTAGTTTTCCTAAGTTATGAGTAATAAACGGGGCATAAGATTCTATTTTTACAGGAAGTTTTAAGCTAAAGTAGTTAACACTCAGCCCGCTTTGATCGTACTGGAGTTGAATTTCGGCATTTTCCAAACAATCTCCATAAAAATTACCCAACATTGGGGCAAGAACGCGCTCTCTCAGGTTTTCATAAGGATGATTCCAGTCAATATCGAAGTAATCGAAATACTCGGAATTTGGTCCGTTTTCGAGGATGTCCATCAAGAACTGATTTTGGCTATCATAAGCCATGTGGTTGGGAACAATATCCTGTACCCATCCCATATCGTAATTCTTGATTTCATTCACCAATGCTTCAAAATTTTCCGGTGTTCCTAGTTCGGGATTCAGTTGTGTGGGATCAACAACATCGTAGCCATGAGTGCTACCTTCTCTTGCTTTAAAAATGGGCGAAGCGTAAAGATCGGAAATTCCTAATTCAGCGAGATAAGCAATAATTTTCTTGGCTGAATCAAAGGGGAAATCTGCATTAAATTGAATTCGGTAAGTAGCTGCTGGAATCCGCATGATGTAATTTTAATTCCTCAATGATTTTTCTAATTTTGTCAGGTGAACAGTGCTTGCTCTACAGTGACGACTGGCGAAGCAAAGCCTCAATCGTCTCGTTATCATCAGTTTGATAATTAGGATTGGAAGGCTCTGCCTCGTCTATTATCCTGCTATCTCGTAGAGAACAATACTCTGTGGTTTGATGGTCAATTCTTGGTTTGGCGTGAGTTTTTCCGGTAAAGTGGAACCAGAACCCATCCACTGAGTATCGGAAGAGTCTAAAATCTTTTGCCAGTTGCCACTTGGTAGATTAGCTGTAAAAGTGACCTCTTTTTGATTGAAGTTCATAATGGAGTATATCTGACTAGCTTCACTCCAACGCCGAAGGAATAAGATTTTATCGGCTTCAATGCTGGACGCTTCTAGGGTGTTTTTGTCTGGTTTCTTCAAAGCAGGAATTGTTCGGCGTAGATGTATAAGTTGTTGATAAAATTCCCAAAGAGCTTTGTGTTTTCCTTCTTTTCGTTTTTCCCAGTTAAGCTGACACCTCTGGAAGGTTTCAGGGCTTTGGGGATCTTGCATTTTGCCTCGCCCCACAAATACTTTAAATTCTTCTTCTTTACTCTTGCGAATTGCTTCAATCAAATCCTCATCTGAATGACTTATAAAGTAAAAGAAAGGAGCTTCTTCACCATATTCTTCACCCATGAAAAGGAAGGGAACAAAGGGAGATAGAAAAATAGCAGCCGCAGCTACTTTCAGACCTTCTAAGGAAACAAGCTGAGATAACCTTTCTGCAAGGACACGATTACCAATTTGGTCGTGAGTCTGGGTAAAAACAATAAATCGATATCCTGGTTCGTCTTTGGAAGAACTACCATGACGGCGCTTTCTATGAGAAGCGTATTGTCCGGAGTAAATAAAGCCTTCTTTGAAAGATTTTTCGAGTTGTTCAACCTTTCCAAAATCCTCGTAATACCTATCGTTCTCTCCGGTGAGTAAGGTATGCAATGCGTGGTGAAAATCGTCATTCCACTGTGCATCTATTCCATAGCCGCCCACTTCTTTGGGTCGAATGACTCGGACATCGTTCAAGTCGCTTTCGGCTATCAGATAAAATTTTCTACCTTGTTGCTGGGAAAAATTAGCAACTTGGTCTGCCATTTCCTGTAATAAGGGTCTAGCACCCATCTCAAAAATGCCCTGAATGGCATCTAATCTTAGACCGTCTATGTGATATTCTTGGAGCCAGTAAAGAGCGTTTTCTAAACAAAAATTACGGACGCCATCGCTGTATTTGTCATCAAAATTCATCGCCTCTCCCCAATCACCGCGATATTTGGTAGTGAAGTAGGGAGCAAAATCTCGGAAATAATTTCCTTCAGGACCTAGGTGATTGTAAACGACATCGAGAATGACTGAGATACCGTGTTGGTGACAAGCATCAACGAGTTTTTTTAATCCTTCAGGGCCACCATAGGAATTCTGCACGGCAAAGGGAAACACCCCATCATATCCCCAGTTTCTTTCACCGGGAAATTGAGCAACTGGCATGATTTCAATGGCATTAATCCCTAACTCACTTAATTCAGCAAGTCGGGGAATTATTGCCTCAAAGGTGCCTTCTGGAGTGAAGGTGCCAACGTGTAATTCATAGATAATAGTTTCATCTAAGGGAATGCCAGACCAATTAGTATCATTCCAGGCAAAAGTGCTAGGATCGATGACTTGAGAAGGGGCGTGTACCCCCTTCGGTTGGTATTTTGAAGCTGGGTCTGGTCTATCAGTTGTTCCTTCGAGTTTGTAGTAGTAAAGCGTTCCTGGTTCAATGCCTGAAGCTTTAACTTTCCAGTAACCTTCTTCATCCTGTTGCATTGTGAGAAGGCGTTCTTCAGGAGAAACAATTTGTACGGCTACTGTATGAAGAGTGGGTGCCCAAACGGTAAATTCACAATTCCCGTTGCCCAAGTAACAAGCGCCAATTCTCACCTTTAATTAGCCTCGCTGTTAAGAGTATTTTTTGCCTAATGGCGAAGTCGCGTTAACGTATCCCAGAATATAGTTACGTTTAGTTACGTAGAACTGCCATAAGGTGTATTTTTATTTACTCAATTAGCGATCGCGCATATCAGCTTACTGACCTCTGGCAATGGCAGAAGGCTAAAAGCCACGCTAGTAGAGTCAGAAATGACTGCCTCTGTACTTGTGGCTAAGCTTTAGTGGCATCTTGAAATAGGGGGATTGGGAAAAATGCTATGGAAACAATGAGGATTCCTTTTCAATTGATTTGGGTAGTGGTAGCGATCTGTGTGCTGCCTAGCTTGCTGAATTTGTTGGGAGTGGATTTTGCCTCACCGAAGCATCCCTTCGAGGTGCCAGCTGCTGTGGGAATGTCTCCCCGCGCATTTGTCGAAGCGATGCAGTACACGCTTTCCGGAAGCTTTCTGCACACCATTCTGGAGTGGAGTGCGTTCTGTATTGCTCTGTCCATTGTTATTTTGTCTTTGATTCACTTCAGCCTGAAGCGCGATGCTGTCACGCTTATAATTGGCGTGGCAATGTTTTGCGCGGGGTGCATGGACACCTTTCATGCTTTAGCCGCCGACCGATTGAGCCAGGGGATAGCAGATAGCCAAAACCTAATTCCTTTGACTTGGGCAGTCTGCCGACTTTTTAATGCTTTGATTCTGCTGGGAGGCGCGGGAATTTTTCTGGCGACGAAACCAGGAAAGTGGAAGGGAGGCGCGGGTTTTGTTGCGATCGCTAGTGTATCTTTTGCTGTTGCTTCTTATACAATTGTCTATTTCTGTACCCATAGTGCCATACCGGCAACTATTTTCCCGAACGCGCTTGTTACTCGTCCTTGGGATGTCCCGCCCCTCTTATTGTTTATCTTTGCAGGTATTTTTGTTTTTCCTCGCTTTTATGATGCTTATCCTAGCCATTTTTCTTTAGCGCTAGCGATTAGCGTGATTCCCCAAATTGCCGTTCAACTCCACATAGCTTTTGGGTCAACTGCATTATTCGACAACCATTTTAATATTGCCCATTTTCTCAAAATTATTGCTTACCTCGTCCCATTTATTGGCTTGAGTTCGGACTACATTCATACTCTTCGCGAAGAAGCCCTAACCGTTGACAAATTAGAAGCCACACAAAAAATATTATTAGATAAAACCAAGCAGTTAGAACTGATTAATCTTGAGCTGCAAAAACAAATCGCTGAGCGTCAGCAAGTAGAAGAGGAGTTGCACCGCTCCAATGTTGAGCTTGAAAGGAGAGTTGAGGAACGAACAGCAGAAATTAGACAGACAAACGATCTGTTATTGCTTGAAGTTTCTGAGCGCAAGCAAAGTGAAAATCGCTATCGAGAAAAATCTCAAGAGCTAAAAATTACTCTGCTTAACCTCCAGAAAACTCAAGCTCAACTGATTCAAACTGAAAAAATCTCTAGCCTTGGTCAATTAGTGGCTGGAGTTGCTCACGAAATTAATAATCCAATTAACTTTATTCACGGCAATATCAATTATGCCTGTGACTATGCGAATAGTTTGCTCTATTTGTTACACCTTTACCAACAACAATACCCCCCTACACCTGAAATTGACCAAGAAATTGAAGCAAGTGACCTTGATTTTATTATTGAAGATTTGCCAAAATTACTAAAATCAATGCACTTAGGAATTGAGAGAATTCGGGAAATTGTTCAGTCCTTACGTTCGTTTTCTCGCGTCGATCAAGCGGAAATGAAGCCGGTTGATATTCACGAAGGCATTGATAGCACCTTGCTAATTTTGCAGTATCGACTGAAAGCGATCGCTGGCGGTCCCACGATTACCGTGAGCAAAGAATATGGCGATTTGCCATTAGTTGAATGCTACGCGGGACAGATGAATCAGGTGTTTATGAATCTGCTGAGTAACGCGATTGATGCACTAGAAGAGTCAGTCGCTAAGGAGGAAATATTTTGTCTTTTACCCAGTATTAAAATTAGCACCGCTGTTGAAGACGAAAAGCTAGCGGTGATTCGCATTGCCGACAACGGCCCAGGCATGACAGAAGAAGTCCGTTCTCATCTATTCGATGCCTTTTTCACAACGAAACCAGTCGGGAAAGGCACCGGCTTAGGGCTATCGATTAGTTATCAGATTGTAGTAGAAAAACATAGTGGCAGTATGGAGTGTATTTCTGCACCCAGAGAGGGGGCAGAGTTCGTCATTAAGATTCCGATTTCGCAGAACAAGATATCGCAACTCTAAATGATTCCAGAAGTCGAGGATCTATGTCGGCAGAGGCGATTAGCATAGAGTTGAGTATTGAGAAACGCGAGACGAACAGATGAACTTTTGTAGCGACAATGTCACCGGGATTTCGCCGGAAATTATGGCAGCGATCGCTGCCGCTAATCAGGGTACCACCATGCCTTATGGTGATGATGAATATACCCAGCGCTTGTCAGCCCGGTTCAAGGAATTATTTGAGACAGATGTGACTGTTTTCCCCGTCGCCACGGGTTCTGCTGCCAATGCCCTTGCCCTATCTGTTATTGCACCCCCGTTTGGGGCGATTTACTGCCATCGCCAATCTCATATCAATCTGGATGAATGCGGGGCACCTGAATTTTATACCGGCGGCGCAAAGCTAGTGACACTGGATGGCGCAGATGGCAAGATTCGCGCCGCTGACTTGGCTGCTGTGCTGGCAAAAGCGGGCGCTGGCGTCGTCCATCACGTACAGCCTGCTGCTGTAAGCTTGACTCAGGCAACGGAAGCTGGAACTATCTATCAGCCAGAGGAAATTTCCCAGATTGCCGAAATTGCCCATACCCACAATTTGGGTTTACACATGGATGGTGCCCGTTTTGCGAATGCGGTTGCTAGCTTGGGTTGTTCTCCAGCGGATATCACATGGCGGGCTGGGGTTGATGTGCTATCGTTTGGAGCAACTAAAAATGGTGCAATGGCAGCAGAAGCCGTCATCTTTTTCAACCAAGATTTGGCAAAAACTTTCGCCTATCGTCGCAAGCGCAGCGGACATCTATTTTCAAAGATGCGGTTTTTATCTGCCCAGTTGGAAGCTTACATTAAAGATGATTTGTGGCTGAAAAATGCTGCCCATGCCAACCAGATGGCTAAGAAATTAGCGCATGGGCTAACAGCGCTACCAAGAATGCAACTGTGCTACTTAGTTGCAGTAAATGAAATTTTTATTCAGTTACCAGAGGAAGTTATCCAGGGGCTTCTTGCCGAGGGTTTCCAATTTTATCGCTGGGAGGGGGAATATTCATCAACCGTGCGATTAGTAACGGCTTTCAATACTAAAGAAGAGGATGTTACTGCCTTTATCGAGGCGGCACGGGCACACTGTAACGTGGTTTCTTCACCTCTAGTTTCCACCTTCAATTTTCAGTAGAGATGGCAAAGTTTCTTTCCCTAGTTTATGATTTTGTTCCCCGGAGGAGAGCGGAGTATTCGCGAAATGAACGCTGCGGCGCACCCACAATGGAGAATACCGATTTTGCTTGTAAAGAAGCATCATCCAGTAATAATTCCAGTTTTTGAACTGCGTCTGGTGGCGTCTGCTGTCGTGCTGTCCAATCTGCAAAATCAATCGGCAGATGCCACTGTTGTATCGCGGTGAAGGGCATCCCAATACTTTCGCCAGCCGCTTGCCACTCAGATATCATCCAATCCCAACTATGAGAAGGATCGCGTAGTTTCTCCACCTGATTGATAAACTCTGCCAGTGCAATATCTTCCGGCGAAATAATGTCCACAACCAGAAACTTTCCACCCGGTTTTAGCACTCGAAAAACCTCACTCAGCGCGGGTGCCAAGCTGGGGAAGTGATGAGCGACATAGCGGCAAGTCACAATATTAAACTGCTCATTTGAAAAGGGGAGTGCTGTAACATTGGTTTCCTGAAAATGCACGTTATTTAAGCCTCGTGCCATTGCTTGCCGCGATGCCTCTGTTAACATTTTCTGGCTTAAGTCGATGCCAATCACTTCGCGGACATGGGGGGCGAAAGCAAACCCCGTATGTCCTGCCGCACACCCTACATCAAGTACACTCATCTCTGCTGTTGGTTCACCTGCCTGCACCATCAGCTCCAGATCGTGCCCTTGTGCGAAAATGGGTGATGTACTGTAGGCATTTGCGGCGCGGTCAAATTGCTCTCGGATTGCTTCTTCTGACTGCATTTTTGGCTCCTAAAACAGGTGTGGGCAGAATGGAAATTCGGTGGAATTGGTATTTTTAGCTCTAAGCGAACCGGATTAAGAAGCGATCGCTTTCTGTGTCAACATCAACGCACGATGCAGGCAATGCCGATAACACGCAAAGCGTTAAAACACGCTCAACCCAGCAATTTCAGCATCTCAATCGCCAGACTCGGAATCAGCGGCATCTCTAGAGACGGGCATCACCAGCACCTTATCAACGCGATTGCCATCCATATCCATCACTTCAAAACGCCAACTACCCAAATGAAAATGGTCGGCAGCCGTAGGAATTTTCCCTAAATGGGTAATCATAAAACCGCCCATTGTGTGATAGTTTCCTTTTTGCGTTCCCGGCAATTCCTCAATATCTAATATTTCAAAAAACTCTTCCACCGACAACATTCCATCAATCAACCAGGAACCATCTTCGCGTTGTACGGCTGGAGGAGATGTTGTACTATCGATTTCTACATCACCAACGATTTCTACTAAGATGTCGTTGAGCGTAACTACTCCCTGAGTGACGCCGTATTCATCTACAACCAGCGCCATGTGAGTGCCGGTTTGCTTGAATAATTCTAGAACTTTCAGCCCTCCGGTACTTTCAGGCACAAATACCGGCTGTTTCAACGAGAGCGTTAGGTCAAGCTGTTGTCCGGACAGACAGCGCCCTAATAGGTCAGTCACGGGAATGATGCCCAAAACATTATCCAGCGCCCCCTGACAGACGGGAAATCGGGAATAGGCGCTGTTTATAATCTTGCGTTGATTTTCTTCCTGGGAGTCTTCTAGGTCAAGCCAGACAATATCCGGTCGGGGTGTCATTAACGCACTCACGGGTCGGTCTCCCAGGCGAAACACTCGTTCCACCATGTCTTGTTCTGCTTCCTCAAAGGTTCCCGCCTCCGTGGCTTGCTCGATTAAGGCTGTAATATCGTGTTCGGTAATTTCCCCATCGGTGGATGGCCTGATGCCCAACAGCCGCACCATCATATCTGTGGAGGTACTCAATAGATAAACAACTGGGGCAGCAATAGTAGCCAACATCCGCATCGGGATAGCAACAGATGAAGCAATCCGTTCTGGATAGTTTAAAGCCAGCCGCTTGGGCACTAGTTCGCCAATAATCAGCGTCAGATAAGTGATGATCAGAATGGCGATCGCTGATGCGATCGCGTTTTTATACGGAGCGATCCAGGCAATCAACCCTAGTAGAGGGGTGAGGCTTTTAGCGATGGTTTTTTCGCCGAAAGCACCGGAGATAATCGCTAGGAGGGTTATCCCCACCTGAACAATTGCCAAAAACTGATTCGGGGAATTCGCCAGTTCCAAGGCAGCGCGTGCTTTGACATCCCCTTGGTTAGCCAGCTGTTGTAGCCTCACCTTCCTAGCCGAGACGATAGCTAACTCTGACATCACAAAGATGCCATTGGCAACGATCAGTAGCAAAATAATTAGAAATTCGGTAGTAGGGGTCATTTGTCAATGTGTCAGTAATATCGGCGAACGGTGCCTTAGATGGAAGTAGGGGCGATACCCGAAGTTGGATGGTTAGAAAACCAGAGAACCAATGTGCCCACCCCGATATCAAAAGCTGGGGTTCCCCAAAAAAGCAGTAACTATAGAGAAAGTAGCATTTTGTGTAAAGCAGAAATCTATCGATAGAGCAGTCTCGATTTGAACTGCCTTCTAAAATGATGGAGGTAGGGAGGTATACTCCTGCCTTTTTGTCAGAACGAATTCAGCATTTCCTGCAACTGATGGCTTTCTCTTCTATTATTCGTGCCTTAGGGCGATCGCCTCTCACGACAGAACTCCTTTCTAAGCTCGACCAACAACGGTATCTACAGCTCAACGGAATTCCCCGTTTGCCAAAGGGATTGGTGGCTTCTGCCCTCGCGCAAGCCCAAGGACAGAATTTGTTCGTGGTGTGTGCCACCCTGGAGGAAGTCAGCCGCTGTTGCGCTCAACTGGAAGCAATGGGTTGGCAGACGGTACATTTTTATCCGACTTCTGAAGCGTCGCCCTACGAGCCATTCGATCCGGAATCGGAGATGACTTGGGGGCAGATGCAGGTATTGGCAGATTTAGTCAAGGCTGAGGCGACAGGAAGTTCTCAGTCCTCAGCCAAGATGGCGGTTGTGGCGACGGAACGGGCGCTACAACTTCATTTGCCACCTCCTGAAGCTTTTAAGCCTTTCTGCATCACGCTGGAACGCGGACAGAGTTGGGATTTAAACGCCTTTAGCAAGAAGGTGGCGACTCTGGGATACGAACGGGTGCCTCTGGTGGAAATGGAGGGGCAATGGAGTCGCCGCGGAGATATTATCGATGTGTTCCCGGTGTCGGCTGAGTTGCCGGTGCGTTTGGAATGGTTCGGGGATGAACTGGATCAGATGCGGGAGTTCGATCCGGCGACGCAGCGATCGCTAGATAAGATTGAGCGGCTGGTGCTAACTCCGACTGATTTTAGTCCGATTGTTCGGGCGGCGTTAGAAGATACGAACCGCCAAGACGCTAAGGTCGCGAAGGAAGAGAGGGAAGAGAGGGAAGAAGAACCAGAGAAGAGTACGCGGCGGTTGTTGGGGGTGGCTTTTGAGAAACCGGCTTCTTTGTTGGATTATTTGCCGGAAAATACGCTGATTGCGATTGATGAGCCGGAGCAATGTCGCGCCCATAGCGATCGCTGGGTGGAACACGCTGAAGAACAATGGGCAATTGCGAATAGGAAGGAGGAATTACCCAAAATTCACCGCAATTTTGATGAATCTTTAGCGGCGGCGGAACGCTTTAAGCGGCTGTATTTATCAGAATTGGTTGAGTCCTCAGTCCTCAATCCTCAGTCCTCCGCACTCAATCTGGCTAGTCGTCCGGTTCCGGTAACGCCGCATCAGTTTGCTAAAATTGCGGAAACTTTGCGAAACGAGCGCGATCGCAGTTTCTCGATCTGGATCGTTTCTGCACAGCCTTCCCGTTCTGTATCGTTGCTCCAAGAACACGATTGTCCGGCGCAATTTGTCCCCAATCCCCACGATTATCCGGCGATTGACAAGTTGCAAATCCAGAAGACGCCGGTGGCGGTAAAATATTCGGGGATCGCGGAACTGGAAGGATTTATCCTGCCAACCTTCCGATTGGTGGTGGTGACAGACAGGGAGTTTTTCGGACAGCATTCTCTGGCAAGTCCCAGCTATATCCGCAAGCGTCGTCGGGCGGCGTCTAAGCAAGTCGATCCCAACAAGTTGCGCCCCGGTGATTATGTGGTTCACAGAAATCACGGGGTTGGTAAGTTTCTCAGGCTGGAAAGTCTGACTGTTAATAACGAAACCCGTGAGTATTTGGTAGTGCAGTACGCAGATGGTTTGCTGCGAGTAGTGGCAGATCAGGTCGGGGCGATGTCTCGGTTTCGCGCCACGGAGGGGAAACCGCCGGAACTCAATAGAATGTCCGGGAAGGCGTGGGAATCTACGAAGAATAAAGTCCGCAAGGCGATTAAGAAATTGGCGGTGGACTTGCTGAAGTTGTATGCTCAGCGATCGCAACAACAAGGTTTCGTTTATCCACCGGATTCGCCTTGGCAAGAAGAATTAGAAGATTCTTTCCCTTATCAACCGACGCCGGATCAGTTGAAGGCGGTGCAGGATGTGAAGCGGGAAATGGAAAGCGATCGCCCGATGGATCGGTTGGTGTGCGGTGATGTCGGTTTCGGCAAGACGGAAGTCGCCATCCGCGCCATATTTAAAGCGATTACCGCCGGGAAGCAAGTTGCGTTCCTCGCCCCAACGACGATTCTGACTCAGCAGCACTACCACACCCTAAAAGAGCGTTTCGCCCCCTACCCAATTGAGGTGGGTTTACTCAACCGCTTCCGCAGTGCTGAGGAACGCCGCAATATTATCAAACGGCTGGCGACTGGAGAATTAGATGTCGTCGTTGGCACTCACCAACTCTTAAGTAAGGAAATTCGTTTCCGAGATTTAGGGTTGTTGGTGGTGGATGAAGAACAGCGATTTGGCGTTAACCAGAAGGAAAAAATCAAATCTCTGAGAACGCAGTTGGATGTGCTAACTCTTTCCGCCACCCCAATTCCCCGAACCCTTTATATGTCACTGTCGGGAATCCGGGAAATGAGTTTGATTACTACGCCGCCACCCTCTCGGCGTCCGATTAAAACTCACCTGGCATCCTACGATCCCGAAGCGATCCGCACGGCGATTCGTCAAGAACTCGACCGGGGGGGACAGGTGTTTTATGTCGTCCCGCGAGTCGAGGGAATTGAAGAAACGGCTACGAAGCTGCGAGAAATGGTCCCAGGAACCAGACTAGCGATCGCTCACGGTCAATTAGACGAATCTGAGTTAGAAGCGACGATGCTTGCCTTCAGCGCTGGCGAAGCGGATATCCTCGTCTGTACCACGATTATTGAATCCGGCTTAGATATCCCCAGAGTCAACACGATCCTGATTGAAGATGCCCATAAATTTGGTCTATCCCAGCTATACCAATTGCGCGGACGGGTGGGACGTGCTGGCATCCAAGCTCACGCATGGCTATTTTATCCCAAGCACAAGGCGCTCTCAGATGCCGCACGGCAACGGTTACGAGCCATTCAGGAATTCACCCAATTGGGTTCTGGCTATCAACTTGCCACGCGCGATATGGAAATTCGGGGCGTCGGTAACTTATTGGGTGCGGAACAATCGGGACAGATGGATGCCATTGGTTTCGACCTTTATATGGAAATGTTGGAGGAAGCGATTCGCGAAATTCGCGGACAGGAAATTCCCCAAGTTGACGATACGCAGATTGACTTGCAGCTGACGGCGTTTATCCCCGCAGACTACATCACCGATTTGGATCAAAAGATGAGCGCTTACCGTGCAGTGGCTGCGGCGAATTCTAAGGAAGAATTAGTGAGTATTGCCGCAGAATGGAGCGATCGCTACGGGAGTATCCCTAAATCAGCAACTCAGTTGCTGCGGGTAATGGAACTGAAACAACTGGCGAAAAAACTCGGCTTCAGCCGGATCAAACCAGAAAGCAAACAACACGTTATCCTAGAGACACCGATGGAGGAACCCGCCTGGAACCTGCTCAAAGATAATCTGCCAGAACACCTGAAAACTCGCTTTGTCTACACCTCCGGTAAAGTCACCGTTCGCGGTTTGGGCGTCTTGCCTGCCGAGCAGCAGACGGAACATCTGATTACTTGGTTGGGTAAGATGCAAGGGGCACTCCCAGAACCGGCACTCGTCTAATTTACATATCAGTACTGACAGCTCGGTTTGCAGGGTCGAAGAGTTGAAATTTGTCTTTAAGTTTGTCTGCTATTAGATCGGGCAAATCGGTAGTGTCAAAACCTCTTCCTGTCTCCCTGCAAATTTTTTGTTATTTTTGCTACCAATCCTCTATCAATCTCAGGAAAGATAATGAACAAATTGCACTGAAAAAAATTACCTCGTTGGGTACTTCCGCTTTGACTGAATACTTAGTTTTAATGTAATTAATGAATGCAGTACAGCCAAGCTAACTCTGTAAATCTCCTAGATCAGAATTATCGGAACATTTGTTTAACTTATCTAATTCTGTTCTTCTAAAATTGGCTTGAGCTGGCATTTCATGATTTCAACCAGTCGAGAAATAAACTTAATTCAGTCTCTAAGCAAGCCTAGCTTAGGTATTTTGACGTGGCATTTGTTTAATTGGTGATTATTTCATCAAATCTTTAAAAATCCTGATAGAATTTGTTCGTAGTTTTATGAAACATTTCTTTAGGGTTTGTATCTTGGAAATAGGGATGAGCAAATACTCAAGCAATTGGAAAACACAAGGGTGAACCTAATGAGTATGATCTGCACAGACAAACAGCCGAATACCCTAGAAAGTATTGCACTCGCTTCAGCAGAAAGCGTACAAGCAGCTAAAGTCGTTCGCTCGCCTAAAAAGCAGCAATTCGATATCCTGCGCCCACTCCGTCAATGGCTGGACGGAATTGCGATTTCTGACCGTCAGATGGCTGAGCTTCTCGCAAAGGCGATTCCGGCACAGTGCCCCTTTGAGCGTGATATCAAGCTATTTGGTCACAAAGTAGGACATATTCCTCCGTTGTGCAAACTGAATCCGTTTTATGACCAACTGGTAGGATTGCGTTTTCGGGCGCTTTGTTATCTAGTCGATCAATGTGGTGTGGATATCCAGTCCTACATCTAGAAAAAACTAGAGCAATTTGTGCTAAGGCAAGCATACGCTTTCTGGCGATCGCCAGATGACGGTAAAGGTAAAGGTTCAGCATCAGCCGAGTCAATCGCATCTCACCCAGTTGGGCGTCTCCGCTAGACCCATTTGGATGAAAGAAGTTTCCGAATTTTCCTAAACCTACGACGATCCGGAAACTTGCTAGTTTTTAGAAGAGGATGTCACTGTAACGCCGGAAGATGGAAGGCTAGTGCAAAAGGCCAAAGGCGACTTGAGTAACTCCCGCCAGGATGCCTTGCACTTGCAAGATGAAAGATTTTAGCCAGGTAACGCTGCCAACTGCAACTCAATTTCATCGGGATTGAGCTTCTGACCAATAAAGACTAACTGAGTTTGCCGGGTTTCCTGTGGTTGCCAAGGACGGTCATAAAATTGATCGAATCTCGTTCCCACTCCTTGCAATACCAGCCGCATCGCTTTGTTGGGAACTGCCACAAATCCCTTGATTCGATAAATTTCCTGTTGTTGCACCAACGCTTCCAACTGTTCTTGCAGCTTCTGGGGATCGAAAGTACGGTTTAAAATCACCTGAGTTGAGGTAATTTCTTCGTCGTGATCGTGGTCTTCTTCAGTGTCGTGATGACTGGGACGATTATCTAAGTTGTCTTCTACGGCACTCTGAAAGCCCAGGAGAACCTCCGGATCTAATTTTCCGCGATCGCTCGGTACCATCTTGACAGCACGAGACAGTTCTCGTTCAACCAACTTCACGACCTCAGCTTGCTGCGTAGCGTTCACCAGATCGGTTTTATTCAACACCACCAAATCGGCACACGCCAGCTGATCTTCAAAAAGTTCTTGCAATGGGGTTTCGTGTTCCAGATTGGGATCTTCCTGGCGCTGTGCGTCCACCGCTTCGGGATCGCTGGCAAAGGTTCCCGCCGCCACCGCTTCGCAATCCACGACGGTAATCACAGCATCTACCGTTGCTGCGTTGCGAATTTCGGGCCAGCGAAACGCCTTCACCAGCGGCTTCGGTAACGCCAATCCCGATGTCTCCACTAAAATGCAGTCCAGGCTATCTCTGCGCTTCAGCAGAGATAGCATCGTCGGCAAAAATTCTTCCTGAACCGTACAGCACAAGCAACCATTGGTTAATTCAACAATGTTGCTGGTGCTGTCGGCTTCTTCTTCTGGACAGTAGCCACAAGAACGCAGCAATTCGCCATCAATCCCCAATTCGCCAAATTCGTTGACTAAAACAGCGATGCGGCGTCCTTGATTGTTCTGTAGCAGGTGGCGAATCAGAGTTGTTTTACCACTCCCTAAGAAGCCGGTGATGACAGTGACGGGAATTTTGGTAGCCATTGTTGGAAAGGTTTTGAGTTTTGAATTAATCATTCAGTACCAAGGCAGTGAGGGTGTATCTCTGTTTCTTTACAAGTGCCTTGTGTACACGATTGACTATTCTAGGCTGAAAGCTGAAATTTAGGTGGATGGCGCGGTCGTTCCAGGGCGATCGCAGCTAAATTCTGGATGTCCTTCCCCAGCAGAATCTCATCATTAGAAAAATATAAAAACTAAATGCTTGAACCCCTTGTGTAGCAGCTATTTCAAAAATAAGAGGCTTTTCCGTACTACCTTGACAGGCAATCTGATTGTTCTTTTGGCGATGCGAGTCTATTAACAACAAATAAGATACAGTTATCGCCATCAGCCGGTGCAATGTGAATGGATAGCCCTTCACAAGCTTAAAGATAGTTGATGGTGAATACAGGTGGCTCTATATTAGCTCCAGCTTTTTCCCTCAGCATCAGTAAGCGATCGCTCCAATTCCAAATACTCGCTTTTAGCCGCTTGCCGCCTATGTTTCATCATCACCACTTCTCCTGCACCGCTGGTACAGAAGCGTCATTCAAGCCAATGATTTTTACTTGTTTACACGAAAAAATATTGAAAATTTGTATACATAGCTACTTATTTTTTTAGTTCAAAGAAAGATATTGAGGTCATTATTTTTACTTGTTTTGATGAGAAAATATTAATATTCATGCACATGAATACTCAATCCATTTATCTAAAGATATTATTGAAAAAATTCCTGACACTGGCACGTAGAGGTCAATAATTTATGGCTTACGAACGAGTCTCCAAACGCTCCTCTGGGAATTCTCACATCCATAAAAAAGATTCTCGCTGGACTACCCCTGCGATGCCAGTGCAAGCTAAACCAGTTTCTGCGTCGCCACAAGAGCAGGAACTACCAAGTTACACTCCACTACCCGCTAATTGGGCGACTAATAATAACTTGATGCGGAGTCTGTCAGGGGCAGGAGTAGTCCAGCGTCAGGAAGAGTCGGGCAAAGAGGAGCTAGAACCGATTCAAGCGAAGCTTACCATTGGTCAGCCCGGAGATCAATATGAGCAGGAAGCTGACCAAACGGCACAGCGAGTCGTAAATCAGATTAACGCACCAGTTTCCAAGCAATCATCTCAAGGTGAAACTCTCCAGCGCGAGGAGATGCCTGAAGAGGAAGAACTTCAGATGAAACCCGCATCCGGTACTCTCCAGCGCGAGGAGATGCCCGAAGAGGAAGAACTTCAGATGAAACCCGCATCTAGCACTCTCCAGCGTGAGGAGATGCCTGAAAATGAAGATGAAGAACTTCAGATGAAACCCGCATCTAGCACTCTCCAGCGCGAGGAAATGCCCGAAGATGAAGAACTTCAGATGCAGCGTAAATCAGATAGTGAACCAATGGCGGCTACGCCTGACTTAGAATCATCTATTCAACAGGCTAAAGGTGGGGGACAATCACTCTCGGACAATATCCGAGAACCGATGGAACAGGCATTTGGGGCTGACTTCAGTGGCGTCAAGGTTCATACAGATGCTCAGTCTGACCAGATGAATCAATCCATTCAGGCGAAGGCATTTACAACGGGGCAGGATGTCTTCTTTCGCCAGGGGGCATACGATCCGGGGAGTCGGGGAGGGCAGGAGTTGCTTGCTCATGAGTTGACTCATGTGGTGCAGCAGAATACGCAAAATGCCAAAATTCAGCGTGTGGAGCAAGGAAAGGGGAAGGAAGAAGCAGCAGAATGGGTGAAGAAAAATCCGAGACCAGAAGGTTTAACGCCTTATAACAGGAAGCAGAAAAGAGCAAAACAACCTAGCGATTCCGAACAAGACATAACCTTGACTAATCTGGGACGAACAGAAGGAACGAATGAGTTTCTAAAAACTCTACAAAATCCAGAAACGCTTAAAGCATATCAAGAACTTGAACAATTAACTGGGAAAGATATCCTCAAACAAGCAAGTATTTGGCCCGTAGGTAAAGGGACTTTTGGGACAGTGGTTCCCTATAAAAAATCAGGAAGTTCAGATAGCGATCCTGCCACTCATGTAATTAAGAAAGAAAACCTTGGTGAAAGAGATTATGATGAACGAAAAGCCGAACGTAAGCGAGCTATATATATCCCTTTAGTTGCTCATGAGTTGGGATTTACGCATATGCCGCTTTCTACATCAATGCCGCAAGAGAGCCAGATAGATAATAATAGACAGAACAAACAGAATAATGTCCTTTCTAATCTAGCACCAGGAAAAGATGGCAGCAAAAAGATGCGTGAAATAGCAGAAAGCTTTCCCGATTTTCAAGAAATAAATACAGCTTTTGAAAATTTTGTAAAAGAGAAGACAGGGAAATCTATAGCCAATATTTCAGAGGAAAAACAAAATCAACTCAAAAAAGAATTTGGATTTAATCAAAAAGCATCTGAAGCTTATGAAAAATTTACAAGCGAGAAAACTCAGGAGCTGGATGTAGATGAGCAGCAAATTCAGGATGTAGTCATCCTCGATATGCTGTTTCAGTATCAAGATGGTTCTTATACTCAATATATGTTTAATCAGGGTAATTTACAAAAAATTGATAATGATGATTATGGGATAGGAAAAGTAGATAGGAATAATACTGAAGTATATTCAAGCTCATTTCCCGTTGGATTACCTAACGCCAATAAACTTCTTACTGAGGATACTAAAAAACGCATTTTGGAAATGGATGGGGAACACTTAAAAAAAGTACTTAAGGCAGCTACGTACAAAGATAAATCTGACAATAAACCAAAAGATAAGCAAAAGCAACAGGTATTTGATGAAGCAAAAGCTTTACGTAACTTAGAAGATATTCAGTTTCTAATTAGGGAAGCAGAGCAATATGGTGGAATCTCCCTCCGAGAAGTATTTGACTTATACAATGCTAGAGATAAAGATGAGGTTCTCGATCCTGAAAGCAGCCAAGCAACAAAAGATGAATATAAGTCAAAAATAAGGCAACAAACAAGACAGGATTCAGACGAAAAAGTTGCACCTAGTCAGCTATACAATATTTTAGGTGTTGACTCCCCTACAAACCGACCAGATCTTTTTACAAACTATATTAATGTCCACGAAATTTTGGGAGAACGTGACAAAGAGCGTCAGGAGGAGCTAAAGAAGGAACGTGAAAAACAGGGCGATGCTCCAAGTATCATGGACAATCCAGAGTTTATAGAAGCTATCAAGAAACGCTCGACCCAACTTCGACCAGAGCGCCAAAAAATTGTTCAAGAACGGCAACAAATTGTTCGAGAACAGCAACAAGCTAAAAATTTGAAGGTTCTACAAAAGCTAATTAATGAACTACCTAGTAAATTTGAATCGTTAGAAAAGATTGAGGTAGATGAGCTTTTGAAATCAGCGCAAGAAATTAAAGATACAGAGCAAATCGAAGGTAGCAATCATAGATTTAGTCAGCTCAAGAACTGGAAAGCAAGACGCATTAAAGGCAAGGTTCGGGAACAAATCGCTACACCTATGGCAACTAACGGCTCTAATGTATCAGACAAGTTGTTAAATGAGGCAGAAAAGGAAATTTCAGTCATTAATCATGAAAGGATTAGAAGTAAGGCGATGTATCCCGTGCAGGTAGCCCGCTTTAAGCAACTTATTATAAATAATGAATTTACTCTCGAAAGGAGAACCAATTTCCTCAACAAATACCTCGACACAATCGTAAACAGTATTGATGCTATAGATTCAGTTCCTCTTGAAAAACTGAAAGCTTTTGGTAAGATTCTCTTAGAAGTAACGGCAAAATTAGAAGCTGATATATATGCCTTGAATAAGTTAATAGAGCAGATAGAAAAGATAGTGAATAATGTACTGGAACATAAAGAATACGCCAAAGTTTTTGGAAAAACTAATGTTTTCGAGGAGGGTATTGCTAATTTGAAAAATGTCATTGAGTCATATAAAAAAGTAGCTGAGCGGAGTTCTGAATTTTAGACTCAATCAAAAACCACGCTATATGTAGGGAATTTAGGCGACAATTTTCCTGAAAAAGCACTACTGTGGCATTAGTCTAAACTCCAGGGAGTTGGGTACTCTGAGAATATGAACCGTGTTCTTGACAAGAAAAGACCTTGCCTCAACTCCTCTACTCCTCCAAAAAAGATTAATCGCCTTCACTCCACATCATCCGGTAAGTCTTTATCGTCATCCCAACTTAATTCCAGAAAATATTGCGAGCGCTCACCTCCACAGAACAACAATTTAAGCAATAGCATAGTGCGATCGCTGATTTTGTAGGGTGCGTCTCAATGTACCCTACGAAATGCGATCGCGTTTACTTTGTTGAGGAATCAGCAGAGGATGCGATGGCTCCAGTTCTTGACTCTGCTGCTCCGTTTATCTTTGCTTACAGTTCCCCAAATCACAAATGCTTCTCTTATTGAACAGCTAATTCAACAAGCTACAACTGTCCAAAAAGCCAAAAACCACCCGCAAGCGGTAGCAATTTGGCGCAACGTAATTCTAACGCACCCTAGGCGATCGGTTATTAGAGCCTATCCGCAAAAGCAAAATAAGATAAAAAGTGTTTATAGCGGTTCTCAATTTGAGCGAAATACACTCGTAGGCGCGTTGTGAAGCTATGCGCCTACTCTAAGTTGTATTGGATGCCAGTAGTGAGAACCGCTATAAACCACAGATGAACGCAGATATTCACTTAAGCCAAGGACTTTTTGGATGAGTTATAAGCTACTGGCTAAAGATAAAGATGACTCACGCTTGCGCTTCGTGGTTCATAGTTCGCAAATAATTTTCTATCCCTCAATGAACTATGAACCGTCTTATTAAATCAGGTTGATTTGTGCCATCCTACTTGATTAAGCTTGTTGCCACATCTCTTGAATTTCACCTGGGAGATAGCTAGCAACTTCCTGAATTCGTTCCGAAGACAGCTCCTCTTTGGTTGCAGAAAATACGGCTTTAATAATTGTTTCTGCGTCTCTTCCGGGTAAGTTGCCCTCTTGCCTCAGTCGAACTAAAAAGTTCTCCGGCTTGATTTTTAGCTGGGGTCTTATCTTGCTTAAGAAACTGACAATTGGATTTGTGTCTTCCCACAAATCTTCCACTTCATCAGTTGCTGACTTGTCCAGTTCTTCTTCGACTCGCTCCACCGCTTCATTCGTCATTACGTCGCGCATGGTGCGGAAGACTACCTCAGTCGCATTTTTTGCCTCATCCAGATCGTTTAAGTTCCCCTTTGCCTTGACTTTCTCTAAAAATGCGTGATGTGATGCCATAATTCTCTGCAAACCCTAAAATTATCAAACTTGGTTAAATAAGCGCTCTCAAAATGGGAACACTCAAACTCTAGTTAATTTATAAAAGGAATTTAGTTCTTACGTCTCTCTGAAGAAGTAAATGATTTTACGTAACTTTTATCTGAATTTTCAGCCAATTAAATCGTTAGTTGCTGTATTATTAGCCATTTGATAGAGTAAAAAATATTACCTCCCAAGCGGGATGTGACTTTCTCGGTGTGTGGAAGCGCTGATACAACCGCTGCAATCTTGTAGATTTCTTAAAAGTCCATGCACTTTGTAATTCGGAAAATGAAACCTGTTCATCCCTCGCGTCCAAATCGCTTCATTTCTAGCAATTGGCGAATCGAGCAACTGCCTGGATTAAGTGCTGAAAATCAAGCTGGACTAATAGACTGTGGCATAAGAACCACTTTGCAACTACTCCAGCAAGCCAGTAGCCCAGTGCAAAGACAAGCCTTAGCTACCCAGTTACAGATTCATATTCAACACATCAATAAATGGGTGGCTTTGGCGGACTTGTCTCGCCTTCCGGGTGTGGGTTGCGAATATTGTGGGCTGTTGCTTCATGCCGGAATTGCTTCTTGCGCCCAACTCGCGCAAACGCCCGTTGAAAGGATACATCAACAAATTTTGCGGCTCCAAGTCGCCACTCTACAACGCCGGGATCTCTGTCCCACGCGGGGCGCGATCGCACAATGGATTGACCAAGCGCGTGCAGCTACGCGATCGCCTTCTTGCAGTCGCGTTTAAGAGACATTTCCTATCATCACGATGCCCGATAAAAGCTGACAATCCTGAAAGCTTGATGATAATGGCTTCACCATCACCCAGCCTCCAGGATTGTAGAAAATCGTGTGTTGTAGTCTAAGAGTCTTGAGGGAGCGTCAACTTATTATTCGGCAGTTGCGAGATCCGTGCTGCCGCGAGTGCGTTTGCGTGTCAGCGTGTTGAACAACATCTGACCAATTGCCTTGATCAAGTTGCCATTTAATTCTTGGAACAGCTTCATATTCATGGCAAAAGCATCATTGGCTTCATCCACAATCTTGTCTGCTGTGGCGTCATCAATGGGCAGATCGTTCATGGCTTGGCGATAAGTTGCCTTGAACGCCTTTTCATCGTCAATTTCTTGAAATTCGTAGAAAGCTGTCCCTTGCCCATCCGTGAGGTTCATCGCCCGTTGAGCAATGCCCTTGAGGATTTGACCGCCGGATAAGTCGCCAAGGTAGCGGGTATAGGAATGGGCAACTAACATTTCTGGGGCTGAAGTCGAGACTTCGCGGATGCGCTGGATGTATTCTTCAGCAGCAGGCGAGGCAGAGATTTGTTCGCGCCAGTTGGTGCCGTAGTAGTAAGCGAGGTCTTGTTCTAGGCTCTTTTTCCGGTTCAGTTGGGGGAAATAAATCTTAGACAGAATGGGGTGTTGCCGGTGCCCTTCCATCTCTTCTTCCATTGCGGAATAGACGAAGTAGAGGTTCTTTACCAAATTCCGGTAAGAGTTCTTCTCAACAACGCCTTTTAAAAAGCACTTGACAAAACCAACGTTTTCCGCCATCGTGTGAGATTTTTTGGTTCCCTCACGCAATTTGGTTGCTAAATTGCTGCTCATGCTAAATTTCTTATCCCTAAAGTCTACGGAGGAGCGTACCGATCTTTTCCACGGCTTGAAAACCGCTAAAACGTTAGATTAGACTGATTTGCTGAGAATTTTCATTAAGAATTTTGAACATCGGCAGCTCTTGAGGCTAAGTCACCGGGAAGCAAGGCAGCGACGATTTGGAATTCTAGATCGGGCTAAAACGTCGCTACAAAGCAGCCGCTAGGCTCTCCGTAAACATTTTATAATTTCTCATTTTCTGGGGATTAGGGAAATCAACCCACTAAAAAGGGCGGGTTTTCCCGCCCTGAAAGGCTAATCGATGCCTCATCGTTACCCACATTTAAAAGCTTGAATGCCAAAGCTTGAAACGATGGAATTCAGGTAGATACATCTGTATTGAAAGAAGGCTTTGATAGATATCTAGAAAAATCCGCTTCAGTCAGGGTAGTGTCAAGTCCTACTGTGCTGTCTGACTAGAACCAAGACTTGCTTGAATATCCGGAGGCAGAATTACTTTGTCAACAACGTGGATGACGCCGTTGCTGGCTGGAATATTCGGCTGGATCACCTTGGCGTTGTTTATGGTGATTTCGCTGCTGGCACTATCAACCTTAACAGTAACGGGGGTACCTTCAACGGTTTTCACTTCGCCGGATTTTAGTTCGGTGGAAGAGATTTTACCTGGCACCACATGGTAGCTCAGAAGCTTGACTAGGGTTTGTTTGTTTGCTGGTTGCAGGAGTTTGTCCACAGTACCGGCTGGTAAAGCGGCGAAAGCGGCATCAGTCGGTGCAAATACCGTGTATGGCTTGTCTCCGGTTAATTGGTCAGTCAAGCCTGCTGCTTGCACTGCTTTAGTGAGAGTGGTGAAGGAACCATTGCTCGCTGCTGTTTGTGCCAGTTCTCCCAGGTTTTTGTCTTCGGTTGCCGCACCATTGGCTTCCGCACCAGGGGAGGTGGTAGGAGAAACTTCAGCACTGGGTGAAGTAGTAGTTGCAGGAGCTTCAGCAACTGGTGATTCGGTTGTTGCGGTCGAATCGCCCGTCGGAGCTTGGTTCGCTGTGTTTGCACCAGGCTGACCGCCGCAAGCAGAGAGAACGACCAGGCTACCAACACCGATGACGCTGAACAACAGTTTTCCTAAACTTTTCATGAATGGCCTTTTGGTAAAGATAAATTACAGAGCTATTTACAAAAGTTAATAATAAATTGGTCAAGAGCCTCTCAGCCTATGGAGGTATTTAGAAACGCGATCGCGTCTCTCTAAGGAAAGGTGTTACCAGGCTAATGCCAGCCCATCGGCGCGGGGTTCGGAGGCGGCAACCAGTACCCCGCCTTGCCGCAAGATGATCTGACCTCTGCCAAACATTCCCGGCTCGGCACTAATTTGGATATCATGACCGCGTTCAGCGAGCGCTAAAGCGATATTCCGGGGCACCATCTGTTCCAAAAGCACTGTCTTGCCAGCGACAAACCGCCATCTCGGTGCATCCAGCGCTGCTTGGGGATTCATCCCATAGTCTAGGAGGTTGACAACGACTTGCAGATGTCCCTGCGGTTGCATCGGTGCCCCCATGACGCCAAATGGCCCCAAAGGTTGATTGTCTTGCGTCAGAAAGCCGGGAATAATCGTGTGAAAGGGGCGTTTAGCGGCTGCCACTTGATTTGGATGTCCGGGAGTTAGCGTGAATCCCGATGCCCGGTTTTGCAGGGCGATGCCCGTATCGGGAACGAGAATGCCACTGCCGAAGCCACTGTAGTTAGATTGGATAAAAGATACCATCAGTTCGCCGTCAGCCGCCGCTAGATAGACGGTGCCTCCCTTGGGTAAACCAGGCTGAGCGATCGCAGCTTCTTTTCCAATCAAACAGCGTCGTTCGTCAGCATAAGCTTTGTTTAGCAGGTGTTCTAGGGGCACCTCCATAAACCGAGGATCTCCAATATATTGATGTAAATCGGCAAAAGCCAGCTTCATCGCCTCAATTTGCAGATGGTAGCTAGAAACGGATTCGCGGGGGTAATCGGGTAGGGGATAACCTTCGAGAATATTCAAAGCCATTAGCGTTGCGATGCCTTGAGTATTGGGAGGAATTTCCCAGACGGTAATGCCCCGGTAGTTAGTAAAAATCGGCTGCACCCAGTCACAGGAGTGGGTTGCCAAGTCAGATGCTGTTAAAATACCGCCGGTTTTGGCAGCAAAGTTAGCGATTTTTTCGGCAATTTCCCCGCGATAAAAGCTTTCCCCTTCCGTTTGGGCGATCGCTCTTAGGGTTTTGGCATGAACCTGACTCCGCCAAATTTCCCCGGCGGCGGGTGCCCGATTTCCTGGAAAAAATACTTCTTTAAACGGCTGAAACTCCGGCGCAATCAGCGGCAAATAGATTGCCTCGGCTCGCTTCCACGCCCGTGCCGTCTCCGGTGACACCGGGAAACCTTCTTCAGCGTATCGAATTGCTGGGACAAATAGCTGCTCAAACGGTAGCTTTCCCCAACGCTTGCATAATTTTTGCCATCCCGACACCGCGCCCGGTACGGTGACAGTCAGCCAACCCAAATCGGGAAATTGATCCATCCCGGCAAAAGCGTCTAGATTGAGATGCTGGGGACTTTTCCCCGAAGCATTCAATCCGTGCAATTGCCCATCCCAAACTAAAGCGAAAGCGTCTGCACCGATGCCGTTGGAGGTGGGTTCTACGACAGTCAGCGCGATCGCCATCGCGATCGCTGCATCCACCGCATTTCCCCCAGCCATCAGCATTTCCATCCCAGCCAAAGCCGCCAGAGGTTGGCTAGTTGCCACAGCACCTCGCTGCCCCATCACCACTCGTCGGGCACTAAAGTAGGGATAATCGGTTAAATTTTCTGGCGGCATTGTATTTTTAAACCGGGCAATTTATAGCTGGATTAAAGCGGGAAACTCTGTACCAAAGTCGTCTGTACCGCCCCCTGTTCAGCAGGTTCGATCGTATTCATTAGAATAACCGCACTGCGTCCATTTGGGGCTAAGCGCACTTCTCTGAGCGCATATTTCATCGTATTATCGCGGTATGTATTCAGGCTGCTCAGGGTACGTCTCCGATTGTTGTAAATAATCTCAAGTTGTAGGGCAGCACGATCTGTATCCGCATTTCCTCCATACGCAACTGATGGGATATATTTTTGCCGCATTAATACCTGTAGAGGGTCTTTCTTATTCTTCACTAAAAAGGTATAAACTTCACTTCCATCTGGGTTGGTGACGCGAGAAAGAGCAGGCAGTCTTCTTCCTGCCGCTGGACGATTTAATTTTAATTTGTACCGAATTACCGAAGTTTTTTTAAGTAATTCTGTTTCAGCGGCTTGAGTCGTTGGGCTTGAAGATTCCTGAGTATTTTCTGTTTCTATACAGCCATATTCAACGCAAGAATTTGTAGGTGCATTTACGATTTGCAATTGTGCTTTAGGCGTTTCCGTAATCGGGTTTCGATAACTTTCTAGATAAATATAGTGACGACTATCAGTTGAGAAACCTGATAGTCTACGACTGGTTTTGAAAATTTCTGCGAGTGCGTCTGAAGATATGAAAATCGTCGCAAACGCAACAAAACTCAGTGAAATTACGGGTAAACTTTTCATGGCAATTTTATTCTTTTGAATGCAGAGATTATTTGATTTTAAATTTTTACTTGAGGATTGACAATTTCTTTTAAATTAGCGAAACACTCAGTTCCTGTTAAACTGTTACCCGCTCAGCCTAGAAGCTTCTGCACCCTAAAATTCCTTAGAGTCAACTGTAATAGATATTTCCTGGGAGGGATGCTTTTTAGTATATTTGCTTAATAAAGCTAGGAGTTTAGAGTCAGCAAGCAAACCCCACATTGGCAACAACAAAAGCATCCTCTCTAACCCCCTATTTAAAAAAACAGCGATAGAATATCATCCGTTAGCTCTAAACACTCAAGAAAATTTCAGCATGAACTTTTTTACATACCTGTTGCACTTAGCCGGATCGGGTGCTGGGGCTTACATTGGTGCCAGCCAAATTCGCGATCCTTTAACGCGCCCAAACGTCCTCGCCGGGTTCCAACTGGCAGAATCCGGTTCAGTTCCATTTCTGCAAGCCTTGAGCGATCGCGCCTCTGCTGAAGGCGATACGTGGCTAGCTGAAAAACTTGCCCGCCACGCCTCTGATGAAAAGCGTCACGGTCAAATTTTTGCCCAAGCGCTGAAGCGGCTGAATAAGCAAGTCATTGACTTCAAGAAAGCCGCTGAAGCCAAGCCAGAGGGTAAGCCGGATGAACGCCGCCGCAGTCCCTTTTTTGAAGCTTACTTTGAAGGATACTCCCAAGAAAGCTTGAAACCGCAGAATATTGACTGGGTGGTGTTCATGGCTAGCACGTATATCCTAGAACTGGATGCCAGCAAAGACTTCGTTCGCATGGCTAATGTGTTACCAGAGGATGAACCGAACAGCGCTAGCTTGAAAAAGGGACTCCTCAGTATCGCCCACGACGAAACCGGACACGCCGCTTATCTTTTAGAAGCGCTAAAGCGTCGCCTCCCAGATGCAGCGGTAGAAGAGATGGTGGATGCGTGGCGGACTCGCAAGGTGAATGCTTTGTTGGCAATGGTGACAAATCTGATGCAGAAAAGCGGACAGATGCCTTCTCTGGTTCAGGATGGCGTTCCCACAGAAATTTCTGAGGAAGCAGAACTAGCGGTAGCTTAACCTATTTTCTCGTTCGCTGATTTCCTATAGGGCTTTCGCATTTAGGCGGACATTTCTATCACACACCCTGATTTTGAACCCGAAGGCTTCGCCCTCAATCTAGCCGTGGGAAGGGCGAAGCCTTCGGAGCAACTATTGTTACAGCAAGCGTTTTTTCGCTGGAATGCGAAAGCCCCTACAATCATCAGGATGCTGTAGCGCGGTCGATTTGGGCAACTTCTCGATCTGACAGCTTGACATCGACAGCACGCACAGAGTCTTCAATGCTGGAAACTTTACTTGCGCCGGGAATAGGCACAATGGCTGGAGATTTTGCCCGCAGCCATGCTAGGACAATATTGTAGACAGAAACGCTTTTTTCTTGGGCAAGTTGCGCGATCGCATCAATATCTTCCAGTTTGCCCACGCGACGGCTACCACCCAACGGACTCCAAGGTAAAAACGTTAGTTGTTCCTTTTCGCAATACTCCAGCACTCCGTCCTCTTCCGGCTGACGATTCCAAGGATTGTACTGATTTTGTACAGAGACAATCTCAACCACATCACGGGCGCGTTTAATTTGCTCTACTGAAAAGTTAGAGACGCCGACAAACCGGATCATCCCTTGTTCTACAGCTTCTTTGGCTGGTTTGAGCGACTCTTCAATCGTGTAATCTGTATCGGGTGCGTGGTATTGCCAAATATCTATCGGCTTTCCCCCCAAAGTCTCAAAGCTGATCCGAATTGTCTCCCGCAGATGTTTGGGGTTGCCGTTGCGCGTCCAGCTACCGTTAGGGCGCATCAGTCCGCCCTTAGTGGCAACCAGAACATTACTCTTATCACCTGAATAAGAGGAAAGCGCTTTACTAATTAAGCCTTCGTTGTGGTGCTTATCTGATTCATCTTTGCAGTAGGAATCAGCGGTATCAATCAGCGTCACGCCCAAATCGAGGGCGCGATGGATGACTTTGATGGATTCTGATTCTGGGGGTCTGCTACTTAAAGACATCGGCATTCCACCCAGTGCGATCGCGCTGATTTTGACACCTGTATGTCCGAGTTCTTTCGTTTCCATTGTTTGATTTTGCTTTCGTCTTCTACCCCTTCAATTGATTGAAGATTGCCGGATGGAAATCGTCTGTCTGACGGTTAGTTCTCAACAAGCGATCGCAAATTCTGGCAATTCTAACTCGACGCACTCGTATAAAATCGCAGTGCAAACCGCCAGAAAACCCGCGAAGCGAATAATAGCGCCAACGCCAGAATTCCCGCACTCACTATCCAACCCACCTCGACGCGCCCCAGCATCGCCTCCGCTGGGATAGTCGTTAAAAACGCTACTGGCACTATGAAAGTAAAGAAAAAACGGTAAGCAGCGGGATAAGCAACCATTGGGTATCGCCCAGCTTCTAAAAAGCCTCTGAGTACCTCAGTGACGTTGTAGATTTTCACAAACCAGATGCTAGTCGCCCCCAGCATAAACCACAGGCTGTACAGAATTGCGAAACCGAATAGTAGCGGTATCGTACTTAAGAAATAGTCGCTGATTCTCAAACCCAACCGCGCCCCAGCATAGCCAATCAGCACCCCTCCAAAGACTAAATCTGGCAGTCCCCAAGGAGAAAAGGCGCGGGTAGAAAGCCAAAATTGGCTGCTGATTGGCTTCAGCAGCACAAAGTCTAATGTCCCTTGCTGAACCTGATCGACAATCCGGTTTAAATTAGGCACCAAAAAGCTATTAGAAAAGCCTTGCAGGATCGTAAAAACTCCTAGCACAACCAAAGCTTCCTCCCATTTCCACCCTTCAAAGGTGTAACCATTGCGGTAAAACAAGGACAACCCAAACATACTACCGGCTAGGTTTCCCAAACTACTGAGTGCTGCTAGAACAAAATTAACCCGGTATTCAAGTTCGGCAGCGATCGCTGTACTCCAAAATAGCTTTAGTACCCGTAGATATCGTTGCATCTTCTCAAGGTTGCAAGGTGTGCCAATTTGAAAGTAACGCGATTTAGTCCTAGGGCGTGTCATCAATTCAACCAGATGACCGTAGCAGCGAGGTGAATCGCACCGAGAAAGTTAACCGCACGCTTGTCGTAGCGCGTTGCAATCGCTCGATACTGCTTGAGTT